>JAHLAX010000180.1 GCA_020625875.1 bacterium
AGTTGATACGAGGGCAAAGCCCTCTTGTATAAAAATTATCAAAAAAAATTGTAAATCAGCAAGTTAGTTAATTACTACTTGACTTTTTATAGGAGGACAAAATGAAACAATTTGTAATTGAAGTAGTACAGGGAAATAATACCCGAATCTTTGGAACTTATGACACAAAAGAACAGGGATATGAAGTCGGCAAAAGCTACTCAAAGGCTCTTGCAGGACAAGGGGGAGTGGTAGTGCTTGCGTACCGTGACTTTGACGAAGATAACAAACCAACCTCAAATGATGAACAAATCTTTGAGTTTTGGGATGTTCCAAAGCAGTAAAATATATTATACTTAATACAAAGGAGTGAAAAATATGTATTTTGAATCAATTGATAATAACGACTATATTGAGATAACAACAGGAGATTATACTGATATGCCCGAAAAATATAGGGACAGTTTTGAAGGCTTGAACGCTATAAATAATGTTGTTTTCTATAATGTTAACGGTAGTGAAGGAATACTGTTTGATGAACTGTTCTGGACTTATGAGTTGCCTGTTTTTTTGAAAGGAGTCACAGAGTTATTAGACAGTGCTTTAGATGAATTTCAATTATTTGAGAATGATGAATATTTTAATATACGAATAAAGCGATTGGATAATAAGAACACCTTTTATGTAAATGTATTTGTGAATAGTTTTGATGGCGCTTTGAAGCTTCAAACAGAAATAACAACGGAACAACTCCTTGAGATTAAAAAAGAGCTTGAGTTTATTATTTCTCTGTGTCCTCCGGTAAAAAGTAAAGAGGAGCAGTATCCAGTTGCAATCAGATATTTGAATTACTGCTATAATTATAATAATTTCACCTATATAAATGAATATCTGGCTGATGATTGTCAGTATAGCTCTCAATGGGTTGTTGACACTATGACTGGGAAAGATGCAATCGCTGAATACCTAATAGCTAGATCTGAAACAATAAAAAAACACAATGCTTTTGTAAAGTCCAGAATTATTAGATTAATTGATTCAGGGGACTTAGCACTGGCGTTATATCAGAGAGATATGAATGAAGCTAAGTGTTTAGTTAAGCTAAACCTGAGTGATAACGGCGATACTATAGAGAAATATGATATTTGTAAGCCTGAATTATATAAGTTTGATTATGTAGATAAAACAGAAAGTGTATAAGGAGGTTTTACTATGTTTGATGATATTTTCGGTTGAATGTTTGATTTTAACGGCGACGGACATACAGCTATATTAGATAATTAGATATTAGATAGAGGTGATTACTATAGTAAATGCTTGGCATTTAAGACAGGATGGCAAATTCTTCCCTGTGCAGGTGCATTTGTATGCAATGGGCGACGGTGATTTATCTTCGGAAGCGGAAGTAGCTGCCTTTTTGCTGAAAACTGATTCAGAGGATAAACGATTATCCCGAAGGGTAATAGATGCGTGGATTGCTCTGTGCTTAGAGGATAAGGTGCGATATGACGATACTGAGGAAGATATTATTGAGACTATCCGAAATCTTCCGAATGAACTTCCGTATCATTTCGCTTATCCGCTGACAGGAGATGAATTAGTAAAAATTCATACCACAGCCAACAACTTCAATGATGTTGACACTTTGTATGAGTTCATCGACAAAATCTTACTCAAAGAACACGATGACCTATGTTTAAAAATCCGCAGGTCTATCAATCAGCAGTTCTGCCGTGTTCGTTATGGGGGTAAACTGAATACTGTAAAGGGCTCCAACTCTTTGTGGTTTAGAATCAGTTCTGTCGGATTTGACTGGCAAAATGTAATTTATAATTTTGTATCCGACCTCAGCAGTTCAAGACAGATTTCGGATATTTCTGTTTGTCGTGACCAGGAATCCGATAATACTGAGGCAGACTACTTCTATAAGACAAAAGATGGTCGGCAGTATTACCATATGCCTATACAGGAATATCTCGCCGAAGAGCGTGAAAGCTCTCCGATTTTAGATGCTGACCTGCTTGATATTAGTCGGGGAGTATATGCAACGCTGTGGTTGATGTTCCAACAAGGTGTAACATATTTTGATGCAATCGAGACTCTCAGGCTTCATAATGCAGTTCCAAATAGAGATTTTTGGTCATATTTCATCCGTAAAGAGAGAGACCGATACTGCATTGAAAGCTCAGAAGGGGCGGATACACTATGAGCGTCTATGTATTTAAACTGTATTTTATCTATACGGCGGAGAAACGGTCACACAGGACCGTTTCTTGTTTCCGCCTTTCAAGAGGCCGCTTAGCTTGGCACAAATCTTTCAGAATATAGCAAAACGGACAGTTGAATGACTGTCCGTTTTACTATGGTCCGAGTGACTGGAGTCGAACCAGCGGCATGGTTCATCTATTAGAAAAGAATCATCTCGCTTGTGACCACCTCTATATAGGTGATGTTCAATTAACGCTACGGCGGAGAAACGGTCACACAGGCTACTTCTCATAAAGATACTTTGGAGAAGGGAACAAAACGATTGGGAGACTTTAAAAGAATAATACCGCGTGGACGTAAGTCTGCGCGGTG
>JAHLAX010000216.1 GCA_020625875.1 bacterium
ATCATAGACATAGGTGTCTGGAAGGTCGCTGAACTGTTGGGTATGGTCATACAGGTCTGACACCATAGACTTGACTGAATTGTAGAGTGTCCTGGGGGTGTTGTCGAACTGCCAGTTGATTTTTTCGTTGGCGATAGCGATGGTCAGTTTCTGTTGTTCGGGGTTCTTGTAGATTTCTTCCTTGAAGAATCTTTTGATGAATCTTTCTTTGTTAGTAGGTCTTGCCATAATTGATTGGTTTTTATTGATTTTTATTTAATTTTTTCTGGTAATAGGTGTTCCATTTTTCTTTATGTTCCTGGTAGTATTTCCTTTTCTTTTCCAGCATTTTTTCTTTCTGTTCAGGGGTCATTTTTTCATATCTTCTTTTTTCGGCATTCCTGTGGTTTTCCTTTATCCTTTCCTTGTTCTTTTTGTAGTATTCGCCGTAAGACAGTCTTTTCTTTTCCCTTATTTCCTCCGGTGTTCTATGCTGGTAGGGTCCTTTCTTTATGAAGGAGTAGGGTGACCCCTTCTTGTTTTCCTTTACCAGATGGATGAACTCCTCTGTTTCTGTCTTGGTCAGTTCTTCTATCCACCCGTAGGACCTGGCGGTTTCCCCGTCTATGACTTTTTCCAGTTTCACCGCCAGGCAGTAGTTGTGGCCTCTGGGCTTGTGGCATAGGGTGGTGGTTTTCCTTATGGTGATTCTGGGATTGCATGTGGGGTCTGTCACCTCCATCCTCATCCCTTTCACCGGGGTAAGGTCAGCCAAATCTATGTTACTGTCCTCGCCGAAAATCATAACTGTTTCTTTCTTCCTTTCTGTATACTAAATATAACAAAAAAAGAAGGAAAAATGAAAAATTGACCTTTTTAGTACCCTTTTTTTAAGGTCAGTTTTTTGGAGGGGTGAAGTCTATGCGATCAGGCTGGTGGAGTAGCGCAATAAGGTCATCCAGTTTCCCCTTGTCGAACACAGGAATGAACTTCAACTTCTTTTCCCTGATAGCAAGGTCATCCTGGAAGTCCTGGAATTCCCGGTTAAGGTCATCTATGGTAGTATGGTCTATTTCTTTCATAATATGGTCTATTTTCTATTATCTTTGTCTGGGTGGTATAACTTATCAGGCAGGAATAAGATAAGGGAAAATAAGGGTGTTTTTGTGGGTCACTGACCTTATCCCTTGATCCTATAAGAAAGACCCCTTGGCACATTTGTCTTACTTCCCTACTGGACAGATGAACCTTATTGAAGGAAGCGCAGCGGACTTCATAAGGTTCTACTGCCCGGAAGGGCAGCCAGACAATAGGTCATCAAAAGACATCTATGGTATTACTTCTTTGTTTAGGTAAGGATTCTGTGACCTTATACTCAATAGGGAACTTCTTGATAAGGGCAACCTTTAATTGAGTAACACACATATCAATAACACCACCAACAGTAAAGTCTTGTTCATTGATTTTATCTAGAAAGTATTCTTTCATATAGTCTATCTTTTCCTGTGTCTTGTAGTCATCAGGTAGTCTACCAAGGATAAGGTCAAAATTGGACACATCCCTTTTTTCTTCTTTTTTTATATTTTTTTCTTTTTTTTCTTCTTTATGGGGGTGTTCTAACCCCCACTTACCGGGGGTTATATCCCCCACCAGTGGGTGTTCTAACCCCCACCCCTGGGTGTCCTGACCCCCACCAGTGGG
>JAHLAX010000075.1 GCA_020625875.1 bacterium
AACTCTTTCGGACAAAAACGCAGACCTATTGTATCATTCGTTGATGACGATGGATATGAAAGAGCATTTGCGCAGTTTTCCCCGCTGTCCGAAAAGTACAATGTGCCTTTTACGTTAGCGGTTTCGATCGATTCCACCATTAAAGATTGGCAAGGGTTATATGCGCAATCTGAATTAGGATGGGAGATTGCCGCACATCCATCAGATGGAAACCTTGCAGACAAGTCGACAGAAGCAGAAATTGAATCTGTAATGGTCGATACAAACGCCTATTTAGACGCACACGGCTATAAATGGTCTAATGTTGTCTATGCTAACGGAGAACCTGACGAACGTGTACGAAGGATTGCAAAAAAATATTATGACTGCGGCGTCTGTGGGAGTAACGCCATAATCAACCGTGGAGTAATTGCAAACTTTGAAATTCAGCGCCTGCCGATCGGATATCCTATGGGAGATACATGGAACACATTGGCACACTTCAAAAGTTTGGTAGATGACGCAATTGCGAATAATGGTTGGTGCGTCTTTATGACACACGCAGGAATGGAGACAGCACACCCCGATTCATTGACAGAGATCATGGATCAGCTCATTGATTACATCATTAATGATTGCAAAATCGAGATAATGACGCTAAACGATGGTTTTAAAGTCTTTGGCAATGCGTTAGAAACTGGTGATTTTCTCGGAGAGAACGCAAGACAGGGCGACGATAAAACAACTGGCATTGCAATCACTAAAAACGGGATGCTTGGAAATGTGATCGGTGTAAAGTCTATGGACAATCTGCTTACTACATTGGGACAAGCACTCGGCGGAACATTTACGACGTTATGCGATCCTGATACTGGCGAATATACTTACACGTTCACACAGACATGATTATGCGTTAAAGCAATCTTTAAGTAACTAAATAACTATGGATAAGTACTCGGGCCTCTTACAAGCCCGGGTCTTTTTATGTAAATAACCCAGGAGGAGAAATCAAAATGGGCTTATTCCAAAGACTGCAGCACGGGTGGAATGCCTTTATAGGCAGAGATCCGACTGCATACCATAATCTAGGTCCGGAAAGTTACCTTAGACCTGGAAGAATGAGGATTAGACGAGGCAACGAGAGGTCGATTATATCGAATACCTTCAATAGAATAGCGGTAGATGTTGCAAAGCACCGGGTAGAGCATTGCAGACTTGATGCGGATGGAAGATATATGGAACCCATGAAGTCAGATCTGAATGAATGCTTATCAGTGCAGGCCAACATAGACCAGACGGCAAGGGCGTTTTTGCAAGACTGCGCCGCGTCGCTGTTTGACGAAGGATCGATCGCAATCGTTCCCGTTGACACTACAGAAAATCCCCGAATTACCGGAGGTTTTGACATCCAGTCGCTGAGGGTTGGAAAGGTTGTCGGGTGGTATCCAAGAGATGTAAAGATCGAGCTTTACAATGACCGAACCGGCAAGACAGAGCAAGTTACACTTCCAAAAAGCATCGTAGCACTTCCTGAGAATCCGTTCTATTCAATAATGAATGAACCAAACTCGTTCTATCAGCAGCTATGTCGAAAGATTCATCAACTTGACATCATCGACGATGAGTCTGCTTCCGGAAAAGCAAATCTGATTGTTCAGCTTCCTTATACTATACAGTCAGAGCGAAGAAGAATACAGGCAGATACCAGAGTCAAAGACTTTGAGTCTCAGCTTGCCTCTTCCAAGTACGGTGTTGCCTACATTGATGGAACTGAGAAGGTAACTCAGTTAAATCGTGCAATCGAGAACAATCTCTTCACGCAGGTTGAGTACTATACCAAGATGTTCCACGCTCAGCTAGGCATGCCGGAAGAAGTATTTAACGGAACTGCTGATGAGACGGTAATGCAGAACTACATGAATAGGACGGT
>JAHLAX010000268.1 GCA_020625875.1 bacterium
GATAACTATGATGTGGAGATGCCAGACAACTATACTTATACTTTCGGAAGCCTTAAATATATGGATGTCCTGGATTGTGCCACGTGCAATGTGAATATTGTGGTGGATATGGATGCCGATTGTGAATTACAGGCCGATTTGGAGGATGAAAATTAATATTTTTAATGTAGGAGGACTTATCAAAAATGTCATTAAGATACATATACACAAATCTGAATAAAACAGCCTTTTACATATGCTTGATATTTTCAATAGGCTTGCTTATCGCTGGCTTTGTGGTCCCACCGCTTGGAACCATCAACCCCAGTGTCCTTACTGGTGTGGGTGAGCTCTTTGCTTTCGCCACCTTGGGTACGGTGATAGAAGCCATCGCCAGGGGTGTTGATGCTAAATTAACACATGGCAATACAGAGCTCCACCTTAATAATCCAGATAACCCAGGTAATCAGGAAAAATAATATTTATATTTTATAATTAAATAACACTTAAATAAATAGAAACTTATGATTAGCAATAAACTTTTTAAACTAGCCAAATTGATAAAATGCATCAATGAGCTTAATACCAACAATGGTGTTTTAATTTCAGATGTTGAATTTGAAGTTGGTGTTGAAGTTTTTATCCAGGATGCTGAAACTGGCGACTTGGTCCCAGCCCCAGCTGGCCAATATGAGACCGATACCCAGATTATCACCGTAAATGAACAGGGTATCATCGATAAGATTGAGGAAAAGGAATCAGCTCCAATCGAGAATCCTGAGGAAACTCCAGCTCCAGAGGAAGAGGAAAAACCAGCCGAGGAAGAAGAGAAACCTGTCGAACAGGCCGAAGAGACTGAAGAGCAACCAGCTGAAGAGGAAGACAAAGACGCTAAAATTGCAGAATTACAGGGCCTTTTGGATGCCGCTAATGCTAAAATCGCTGAGCTTGAAGCTATCATTACCGACTACAAGGAAAAAGAACAGGAAACCCCTGAAACCATCGAGGAAGAGGACCGCAAACAGCACGAACAGAAATATGCTACAATGACACGCAGCGAGAGAATGTTGAATGCTCTCAAAAACAGAAAATAAAAAACTTATATTTTATTAATAAATAATAAATTAAAACAGAATAATATTATGGCTTATACAACCACAAACTTAGACGCAAAATTGAAACAATACTTGGATGCCAATAAGATGAAACTTTTCGTGGATTCTGTGGCCACCAACAATGAGACCAACTGGATGAGCTTGATGCCTAACACTCGCACCGACGCTCCTGTAGTTATCCTTTCTTTGGATGCAGCTTTACAGAGTGGTGCCAGCTGTTCTTTCAATGCCGCTGACACTGATATGTCTAGCCGTACCGTCCACGTCATTCCTATCAAGGCTGACTACGAATGGTGTGAAAACCAGCTCCTTGGTACAGCTTTTGCAAGCGAATTCTCAAAGGATGATATGGCTTTTGAAGAGAAGCTTACCAAAATGATTGTCGAGAAAAACACTCGCGCTCTTAATGAATTGCTTTATATGGGTGACACTCAGAATGGCGACCTTTTGGATGGCCTTGTGACCCTTATCGCAGCTGACAGCTCAATCACTCCTATCAACCAGAGCCGTACAAACTATATGGACCGTATCAAGGACGTGTACCTTGCTATCGACCCTAAATATGCCGATAACACTGTATGCCTTGTTTCTCCAGTAGTTTACCGTAACCTTGTTATGGAGCTTACCGACGCTAAAGTCCTTAACTATGACTACTTTGTAAATGGTACTACCGATGAGTTTACTTATCCTGGCACCAACTTGAAGATTCGTCAAATTCAGGCTATGGGCCAGAGCACTAACATCGTAGCAACTCCTGAGGACAATATCGTGTATGCTACCGACTTTGAGAGCGACAGCCTTAGAGTATGGTTCTCAGCCGACAACCAGACCTGGAGAGCCGAA
>JAHLAX010000133.1 GCA_020625875.1 bacterium
ACCAATACTTGAGCAAAGCGAATCAGCCGGTTGGGATAACAAAATGTTTGTCCGTGCCGACCTTATGCCACACCGCATCCGCATCACCGACATCAAAGTGGAGCGGCTTCAGGACATCAGCGACGAGGATTGCATAAAGGAAGGCATTGAAGAATACTACCCCTATATATACAGAAACCCAGCGGATAAAGTAAAGTCCTACAGATTCAGAGACAAACAATCCAAGTATGGCTATTTTCAGTTATACCCTGTCCGTGATTGTTTTGCTGTGCTTATCGACCGCATCAGCGGCAAAGGAACATTTGACAGGAATCCCTATGTATTAGTTTATACATTTCAGTTGATTATCTAATTATATGTTATGGCGAGATTAAAACCAACAAAAATTGAAAACGGAATAACATTTTATCAGTGCAATAAGTGTAAAATGTGGTTCACGATTGATGGCTTTTATAAAGACATTAGAAGACCTATTGGAATATGTTCAAGTTGCAAAAGATGCCACTGTGAGACTACAATCAATACAAGAAACAAAGAAAATAGTCGAGAAAAGAACAAACTCTATATGAGAAAAAAGAGTGAAATAAAGAAGAGCGCATTTATAGTAAATGACTTGCAAGATGAAATATGGATGAATATTCCATTCGCCAGTAACTATATGGTCTCTAATAAAGGTCGCGTAAAATCTCTTAAATGGGGTAAGGAAATACTAATTAAATTCAGTGTTACAGAAAAAGGCTATCTTCAAGTGCATTTAGGAAGAAGAGCTTGTAAGGTACATAGACTTGTCGCTATGCTATTTATTCCAAATCCAAATAGGTACAAGGAAATTAATCACAAAGATGAAAATAAAACAAATAATAATGTTGAAAACCTTGAATGGTGCAATAGAGAATATAATATGAAATATGGAACTTGGAAACAACGCCGAAGGCTTAAATACGGATATTAAAAATCCGTGGGTGCTTTGCTTACTCCTTTGAACTTATCAAATAAAAACGTATAGAAAGTATGGAAAAGATATTAAAACAAGCCTACGTCAATCCAAAGGTGGAATTGAGCGAAAGGGAATACAATCAACTTGTCGAACTGGCAACGATGACAGCCGATAAGATTGAAGAGCGAGCACGGCAATTCTACGAGAAGGAAGGTGTGGCCAAAATCCAATTTGAAGGGCGCATCGCAACCATTATTAACGGATGCCGTGAAATAGAAAAATACGAATTTGATGTAAGACCAATCTATGTTGACCCAACGGGGGAGTATGAAAAGACTTTGTTCTTCATTCCCAAAGAACAGCGCATGCGAATAGCCAAAAAGGTTGTGGACTACCTCGAAGAGGTTTTTGTCGCAAAGTTCGGAGAGCGGCTTTCCCACATCAATGAAATTATGGAAGCCAAAGGAAAGTATGAGAAAGAACGCAGACAACTTGTCGTTTGTACGATTTGTGGATGGCTTACTGCCGCGCTTTTAAGTTTGTTGTCGGTAATCATATAAGACTATGACAAAGAAAAAGCATCAACTCTATGTGAAACTCCCAAACGGCAGATATGCGCCGTATGTGGAGGAAAAAGTGGACGACCGCTTATATGTAAAGCGAGGCAACAAGTACGAGCCTTGGGC
>JAHLAX010000074.1 GCA_020625875.1 bacterium
GTGTTAAAGTATTATCAGCTGGTGTTTGTGTTGGGTCAATATTTCCACACTTCAGACCAAAGCGTACTTTAAATTTATTTCCAGCTATCATCTTACCAAACATTTCATCATAATCTTCTGCTGTGTATAGATTCTCAGAAGTAATTTCCCAAGTATAACGTGATACTTCAGAAGCACCCCATACACCGTGGTCTTTACTTGAAATGTCTGAAGTTTCAGCAGTAATAGTAAAGGTATGGTTAGTTGCATAAGCGTAACTGTGCCCATCATTATCAAAAAGCATCAAGTCACGTCCTTTAATAATATTATTTGCCATAGTATACTCTGTTTAATATTTATTTATTTTAAAATTAAATTGTAATCTTTGGATGTAGGAGTTATTACTGTATTCTTCATTAGCCAAAGTTAACTCCCCATCATTTATTTCAAGGTTATCAAAAACTACTGATTGTCTTTCTAAAAGATTTCTAATAGCAGTGGCTATATTGATACTATCACTGTATTTATCACAAACAACCACTATTTCTACTGTAACGTCATCTTCATATACACCATCTTTAGAAGAACCTGAAACTAAATTAACCCTACGGTATACAACAAATGGAAATTTAGCATCATTATCAGCAACTAACGGATAAACCCTACAAGTAATATCATTGCTATTGGTAAGCGTCTGATATATGTATTTTCCAATATTAAGTGTGTTAATCATCTATTAATTCTGCTTTAATGGTTAATTTCATTTGTTTCTTGTCAGGCTCAATGTTCAATATTCTATATTTCTTATTTTGCCAAACAATCCTGTCATAATCATCTACTTGTATGTAGTCTCTTATTTCAAAGGTCTTGGAGTGAGAAAAGAAAATTTCTTCATTTTCTAATACTCTACCACCACCATTATGTACAAGTCTTGCTTTTGTGGTGCATTTAAGTGTCCATTCTTCAGTTTCCTCACCAAATTCATTAGTAGTTAAAGATTTACCCCAAACTTCAATTGTTTCTTTAAGTAATCCTGCTCTCATAGTATTAAATGTTAGCGTTTTTATAGTCTCTATACATACTTAGAATGTAAGTAAGAGTGTTAGGAACTTCAACTACTTGTGAATAGGCTACTGATTCACGGTTGTCATACAGATTGCCTACTATTAGAAGTATAGTATGGAGAAGGGGCTGAGGGATTGCCCCTTCTTCTGCTATAACATCTTCAAAAGTCCTATCAATATGCTTTTGGACAACACCTTCTGCTACACCCTCAAGATACTCTAAATAAGTATCATCAGCTGTGTAGTCTGAATCTATATTTAAATGATTTTTAATAGTTGCTAAGTCTATAATCATAATTGATAGGTTTTTAATAGTTTATTAATTAAGCTGAATAACGTGTGTTACCAAATGCAAAAGCGTCAGCACGGAGAACCTTTGCATCAAAGTAAGCGTTAACTACAAGTCTTACACAACCATTAACAGCCTGTGAATACTCATCTACAGTAACATCAATATCACCCCAAGATGCAACAGCAAGATTGGAGAAGTCACCATAAACATAAGCACCAGCGTCAGTTACGTTAGAAGTAGTAAGTGCAGGAACACCATCAATAGAACCATCTTCATAAACAAGCTGAGTGTTCTTGCTTGACTTAGCCATAGCACGGAAGTCAGCCTTAGCACCTGTAGAAAGCAGATACTTCATATCTCCATAGACGTTTGCCTCTTCTACACCTGCTTCAATTGCACATACCTTAGCAAAAGTAGTTGCATCACCAAGAGTCTCATTGTAGAAGATACCAGCAGGCTTAGTAGTAGTACCAGCAGCCTTACCAAAGATGGTAGCCTCAAGTTTGTCATTGAGAGCATTTACAATGTCTCTACGGATTGCATTCTCAACACCAATGGTGTCCTGAGCAATAAGTTTCTTACTGATGTCAACATAAGCAGTAAGACGCTTTGGCTGAAGCACAACACTTGTAAATGTGTTGGTAGAAGCACCAGCAGCAGCAATTTCATCTGCCCAACCTACATTACCTACACCCATTACAGGAACAGCAACGTCACCCATAGGCATACCTGTGTACCATTTAACACCAAGTTTGCTAAGTACA
>JAHLAX010000217.1 GCA_020625875.1 bacterium
AGTCGGGTTCAGGGAGCTGCGGCCGGTCACGGCGTCGTTCAGCAGGGTCTGCTGCAGGCTCTGGATAGAGCTGAGCTCGGCGGCCTGCTGAGCGGTCAGCTGAGAGGTTTGCTGTCCGCTGATAGAGTCCGTGATGGTCTGGCTGATCGTGGTTCCCTGGGCCACGCGTTCGGTACGCTCGGCGGCGAGCAGGCTGGTCAGCAGGTTGATCTGCTGGTTGTTCGCCTGGTACTGCATGTTGGCGAGAGCCTCGATGCCCTTGGCGCGGTTATTGGCCACTACTGGACCAAACACCCAGGCGCCGATACCAGCGGCAACACCTACACTACCGAGAACCAGGCCGGCGATAGCAGCGCCGGAGGGACGACGGCCACTCTTCTCGGAGATCTTCCAAGACTCATAGGGAGTGAGGCCGTAGTGCATCATCATGTCTTCTGAAGCCATGGTTTTGTAGTTTTTAGGTTAAACTTAGGTCCTTGACGGAATCGTTCCGTCGCTACAAAATTACTACTATGGCAATGGCTGTGGTAGTTTGCTACAAAAAATTGATAACGCATTGGCCAACAAAATGTTTCGTGTAGCTCTTGCATAAAAGAAAGAATATTACTACCTTTGTCAATGGGGATAGGCGTGGAGTCATGACCCGCCGAACAGAGTTTCCCAAGTTCTCCTTCCCCATTCTTTTATTTACTTGGGTCACTTAAAATTGGGAACTATGACCAACGAAGATTTTATTAAGGCTATAAGCCTCGATGGGGAACAGTGGAAAACCGCAACGGTTTGTAGCCGCTACGCTGTGTCTAATATTGGACGCGTTTTGGCCTATGACGAACCATATCTTTGCGGAGAAAAGGTGTGTCGGAGACAACCTCATTTGATTAATCCAAGGCAAACATCAGGTAACCCAAGATATTTATCTGTTGTTTTGTCAGATGGAAACAAAGGGAGGAAGGCTTATGTCGTGCATAGGCTATTCGCCATGGCGTTCATTCCAAACCCGAATAATTACCCGGAAATCGACCATATAAACAGAGATTCTTTTGATAATAGGGTTGAGAATTTAAGATGGTGCACGCATCACATGAATATGATGAACGAGCAGACGAGAAAACACTCGACAGCGATGCGGATCGGGAAAAAGCGTCCTTCGCAATGGAAGCCAGTCGTTCGAATTAAAAACGGGGTCGCAACAAAAATATATGAAAGCATAATTTCCACCGGAGAAGATGGGTTTTCAATTACGACCGTTGGAAAGGTATGTAGGGGCACCGGAAAGTCATGCGGAGGGTATCTGTGGATGTACCTATCCGACTATGAGAATTTTATTTCTTCCTCCAAGAATCAGGAACGATCTTCATGAATTCGTGAAACTGGTATAGAAGGACCCGCTTCGGCTTCGCCAGCAGCTTCCTTGCTATTGTGGCCCGTATCTGGGACTCCGGCTTTCCATAGAACTTCGCGAAGTCCTTTATGGCTCCGGTTATTTTCATGTTGTTCTCGATGGCTTCTGTGGCCGAGTTAACCTCGTCCATCGTACAACCTCCTGTCTTGAGCTTGTAGATATAGAATTCGAATATCTCTATGAGATATTTTGATGCGTCGTCCATATTATTTCAGGAATACATTGTATGCA
>JAHLAX010000033.1 GCA_020625875.1 bacterium
TGTGGGAAGTATACTACCTCCAGAAAGCGTTTTCTACTTGAACTTTTTTGTACATTTTGAGTGAGCGATTTTGTGCATTTTCAGTTTAGCATTTATACAAGATACAGTTCGTCGCCTATCGGCCAGAAATAATCAACCAATATATTATCAGTGGATTCACCGAATTCTTCCGCTTTAAATTTTTTTAAATCATTTATGGCCGAATTGCATTCAGTGTCAGCCGATACCGAAACAACTGAAACAACAGAAAGCAGCATAGCAACCACGATCAACAGAGATGTAAACCTTTTCATAACAAAACCTCCTAAAGAGATGTAAACCTTTTCATAACAAAACCTCCTAAATCAATATATAAAAAATGCACAACACAAGCGTGTTGTGCAATAAAACGCATAGCTCCGATTGTGTTGCGGTACAATTTCAATACATGCTATAGCATTAGACAAGTATAGAGATACAGAGCATGCATTTTTACAAATTAAAAAGTAAAAACACATACATAGTCTAATGCTTTAATTTTGAATTATACCGCACAGATATTATATCACAGCTATTTTTAAATTGCAAGAAAAAACGCGCGAAGTAGATCGCGCGTTTAAGCTTTTATAAATCAAATTCAGTGAAATCGAAGGTCGCGAAGTAATCTTTTGACGTCTCGGCTCTTCTGATAAGCTTGAATGAGCCGTCTTCTTTATAGAGAACCTCGGCACTGCGAAGCTTACCGTTATAGTTATAGCCCATCGAGAAGCCGTGAGCGCCCGTGTCGTGGATATAAACAATATCGCCTATATCAACCTTAGGCAGCATTCTGTCAATCGCGAATTTATCGTTATTCTCGCAAAGACCGCCTGTAACATCATACATATGGTCACAGGGCTCGTTTTCCTTGCCGAGAATAGTGATATGATGATATGAACCGTACATAGCGGGACGCATAAGGTTAGCCGCGCACGCGTCTAAACCAATGTAATCCTTATAAATATGCTTTTCGTGGATAGCTGTACCTACCAGCGCGCCGAACGGAGCGAGCATATATCTGCCGAGCTCTGTGAAGATTGAGATGTCCCCCATTCCCTCGGGAACAAGGATTTTTTCGAACTTCTTACGCACGCCTTCGCCTATATAAGCAATATCACTCTTGGGCTCTTCGGGCTTATAGTCAACGCCTACGCCGCCCGAAAGGTTGATAAAGCTTATATGTACGCCTGTCTTTTTGTGAAGTCTTACGGCGAGTTCAAAGAGAATGCCGGCAAGCTCTGGATAGTATTCATTAGATACTGTGTTTGAAGCTAAGAACGCGTGAATGCCAAAGTGCTCAACGCCGAGCTCCTTAAGCTCCATAAAAGCCTTTTCCATCTGCTCCTCGGTCATACCGTATTTGGAATCACCCGGGGTATCCATAACCTGGATTTTGTCCTCGCTGCCCGCAAGCTCAAACACGCCGCCCGGATTATAACGGCAGCACATTGTCTTGGGCATTTCGGGGAAAATCTTTTTTACAAACTCAACGTGAGTGTAGTCGTCAAGATTGATATACGCGCCTAAATCATAGGCGAGCTTCATATCCTCAATGGGTGTAACGTTTGAGCTGAACATAATGTCCTCGCCCATGATATTGCAGGCTTTAGTAAGCTCAAGCTCAGTATAAGATGAGCAGTCCATACCGCAGCCTTCCTCGTGAAGGATCTGCATAAGATAAGGATTCGGAGTAGCCTTTACAGCGAAATACTCCTTATAGCCCTTGTTCCAACTGAACGCTTTATTAAGCGCTCTGGCGTTTTCTCTGATGCCCTTCTCATCATAAATATGAAAAGGAGTCGGGATTTCTTTTATAATTTCATTTGCTTTTTCGAGAGAGATAAAAGGTTTTTTCTCCATAAATGACCTCCATTAGTCCAAATCGTTTATATACTCCTCAATTACCTGTTTTATATCGTCAAGCCCGTCGCCGTTAACCGCGGAAAACGGAATCAGCTCTACCCCTTCGTATTCCTGAAGCTCGTCTAAAACCTCGTCAAGCCGCTTTTCGTAAGCGGTTTTTTTGAGCTTGTCCTTCTTAGTCAGAACAATCACAAAAGGAGCGTTCGATTCATAAAGGAAGCTGAGCATATTGTAGTCATCCTTTGTGGGCTTATGACGTATATCAATTATCTGAATAATCAGCGCGATATTTCTGTCAGCTGAAAAATATCCCTCAACAAGCTCCGCCCAGCGAGCTTTTTCAGCTTTAGATACTTTAGCGTAACCGTAACCAGGCAAGTCTACAAGCTTGAACTCATCAGCCTCAAAGAAATTGATTGTGGCGGTTTTACCAGGCTGAGAGCTGACTCTGGCGAGATTCTTTCGCTGTACAAGCTTATTTATCAATGAGCTTTTGCCGACATTAGAATGACCTGAAAACACAATCTCGGGCTTGCCCTTAGGCGGCAGCTGCGCCGCTGTACCAGCCGACATTTCAAATTCTATCTTATTAAAACTCATAGGCTCACCTACTGACGGACAGCCGCGGAAGTTGAAACAGTGTTTTTAGGCAAAACTACATTCTGCTTTTCTTTAACGACAATCGGCTCAACCGTAGCGCTAAAAACAACGTCCGTAAAGCTTTCGCAGGCGACAAAATTAATCGCTTCTTTAACAACAGGGTCAAGCTCCTGTAAATCAGAAACATTGTCTTTCGGGATATAAACGGTTTTTATCCCCGCTTTATACGCCGCCATTGATTTTTCTTTTAAGCCGCCGATTTGAAGAATTTTACCGCGAAGTGTAATTTCACCTGTCATAGCTATATCGCGTCGTACAGGGCGCATAGAAAGCGCGGAATAGATAGCTGTAGCCATTGTTATGCCCGCTGACGGGCCGTCCTTGGGCACAGCGCCTTCGGGCGCGTGAATATGAATATCCTTTGTTTTATAGAATTCAGAATCAATACCAAGTAAATCAGCATGCGAGCGGATACAGGTTATCGCCGCCTGAGCGCTCTCCTGCATTACATCACCGAGAGAGCCTGTCAGATTAATCTTACCCGTACCCTCCATAACGGCAACCTCAATCGGGAGCGTTGTGCCGCCGACAGATGTCCACGCCAAGCCGTTTACCAAACCGATTTCATCTTTAGCGTTGAGCTTATCCGAGGAATACTTTTTAACACCAAGATAATCACCGATGTTTTTATCTGTGAATTTTATTGACTCCTCTTCCCCGTTAACGAACTTTACGGCGAATTTTCGAATAGCTTTAGCAATTTCGTGTTCCAAACGTCTTACGCCCGCCTCTTTGGTGTAACTGTCAATCATTGAATATATAGCGGATGGAGCGAATTTGACTTCTTTTGAGGTAAGACCGTTTTCTTCAAGCTGCTTGGGAATTAGATGCTTCTTAGCTATATTGAACTTTTCCTCACGCGTGTAGCTGTCGATGTTGATAACTTCCATTCGGTCATACAGAGGCGCGGGTATTGTCGAGGCGTCGTTCGCTGTTGTTATAAAGAACACCTTTGACAAATCAAACGGAATGTCAATATAATGATCTACAAACTTATTATTCTGTTCAGCGTCAAGAACCTCAAGCAACGCCGAGGACGGGTCGCCCTTGTAATCGGCACCGAGCTTGTCAACCTCGTCGAGTATCAAAAGCGGATTATTAGAGCCCGCTGACTTAATCGCCGCCATAATCCTGCCAGGCATAGAGCCGATATATGTACGTCTGTGACCTCTGATTTCGGCTTCATCACGAACTCCGCCGAGCGCGATTCTGGCAGATTTTCTGCCTATAGCTTCAGCTACTGATTGTGCTATAGAAGTCTTACCGACACCGGGAGGACCTACAAGGCATAGAATCTGTCCCTTAGTATCGGGATTAAGCTTGCGAACTGCGAGCTGTTCAATTATGCGCTCCTTAACCTTAGTGAGACCGTAATGGTTCTTTTCCAGCTTATTCTTGACCGTTTTAAGATTTAGCTTATCCTTGGTACTGAGATTCCACGGAAGGTCAAGAACAGTGTCTAAATATGTTTTTATAACAGAAGCTTCCTGACTGCCAAACGGCATTTTAGATAGCTTTTTGCATTCTTTTATTAGTGTTGTTTCTGATTCATCATCAAGCTTGAGCGCTTTGATTTTATCAATCAGCTCATCAGCCTCACTCGAAGGGCTCTCACCTTCGCCGAGCTCGCTTTCAATTATATTACGCTGTTCACGCAGAAAATAATCACGCTGCTGCTCGTCGATACGCTCGCGCGCTTTAGCGGCGATCTCGTCCTCAATATCGAGAATATAAATCTCTTGATTGAGAATATCGAGCAGAGTTTCGAGTCTTTCTGAAGTATCAATCGTTTCAAGAATAAGCTGCTTGTCCTGATACTCGGGAATTACATTCGCCGTAATAAAGTCGGCTAACTCTCCCCCGTTCTCGCTCATAGCGACCTTGAACATAATGTCAGAGGACAGCTTCGGTACATACTTTGAATATCTTTCGAAAATCTCTTTTACAGAGCGTATCAAAGCAATCTCACGTGTTGAGCTGATTTTAGAATACTCGGGTATCAGCGTTACCTGAGCGAACAGGCATCTTTCGTTGTCGATATATTCATTTATGGACGCTCGTTTTTGTCCCTCAACAATTACCCTTGTAGCGCCGTCAGGCTGTTTTATAACCTGAATAATGGTGGCTACAACACCCATCGAGTATAAATCCGAGGGAAGCGGGTCTTTGATTGAAGGATTCTTTTGAGCTACAAGAAAAATCTGCTGATTTCTCTTCATAGCCAGATTTATAGCTTTTTGAGATTTATCTCTGCCCACATCAAAATGTAAAAGCGTTTTTGGAAAAACAACAAGCCCGCGAAGCGGTAACACAGGCAGATTTAAAATCTCGTTATTTATACAATCCATATAGTTACTCCTTAAAATCCAAAAGCTGTAGTGTAAAAACGCGACAGGAATTCACATTACAGCAAATAGATTTTTTAAGATAAAGGAAGTCGGACTCCAACCGCCGATAATGAGAATTCTAAGTCTTTATCAGCTTATCGGCGACGCAACCCATTATGAAACTTCTTCAGCGTCAATAACCTTTGAGTTTACGTTAGAACTGAACCTCGGTCTTGAACCGTCTCTGATTATTTCAGGTTCAGCTTTATTCTCTACTACATCACCATTGATGATGATTTTTGTTATAGTGTCATCGGACGGAACCTCAAACATAAGGTCGTTGAGAATTCCCTCCATAATACCTCTTAAGCCTCTGGCGCCCGTTTTTTGTTCTCTAGCCTGATTCGCGACAGCAACCAAAGCGTCCTCTTCAAATTCAAGCTCAACACCGTCAAGCGCGAAAAGTCGTTTATACTGCTTTACAATTGAGTTCTTAGGCTCGGTTAGAATCTTAACAAGCGCCTCTGTATCAAGACCGTTAAGGGCTGTAATAACAGGGATTCGACCGACAAGCTCAGGGATTATTCCGTATTTGACAAGGTCATGAGCTACAACATCGTTCATCCAACCAGTTTCATCAAGAACGGCTTTTTCCTGAACATTAGCGCCGAATCCAACAATGGACGCGCCCTTGCGCTTTTCGACAATCTTTTCAAGTCCGTCAAACGCGCCGCCGCAGATAAACAAAATATCCTTTGTATTAATCTGGAGGAATTCCTGCTGAGGATGCTTTCTGCCGCCTGTAGGCGGAACATTCGCGACTGTTCCCTCGAGAATCTTGAGTAGCGCCTGCTGAACTCCCTCGCCGCTGACATCACGCGTAATGGACGGATTCTCGGACTTACGGGCGATTTTATCAATTTCGTCAATATAAATTATACCGCGTTCTGCCTTTTCAATATCAAAATCAGCAGCCTGAATCAGTTTTAACAAAATGTTTTCAACGTCTTCGCCTACATATCCCGCTTCGGTAAGCGTTGTAGCGTCCGCTATAGCGAACGGAACATCCAGAGCTTTCGCGAGAGTCTGAGCGAGCAGAGTTTTGCCGACGCCTGTCGGGCCAAGCAAGAGAACATTACTCTTGACAAACTCTATGTCGTCGTCATTGTTAAAAACTCTTTTGTAGTGATTATAGACAGCTACGCTGAGTGATTTTTTAGCTTTGTCCTGACCAATAACATAATCATCCAGAATCGCCTTTATTTCAGCGGGCTTAAGAAGCTGTGGGATTTCTATACTGTTGTCAGGCTGTTGATGATTATTGTTATCAATACCTATATCAGCGTCCTCGAGAATATTGACACATAAATCGATACACTGATCACAGATATAAACACCGTTGCCGCCTTTTACAAGACGACCGACAAACTCCTGCGGCTTTCCGCAGAATGAACAATAAATATTGTTATCGGCATTGTTGGGCATAATTAACCTCGCTTATCTCTTTTCAAACACCTTATCAATTAGTCCGTACTCAAGCGCCTGCTGAGCTGTCATAAAGTTATCGCGGTTTGTATCTCTGGCGATAACATCAACAGGCTGACCTGTGTTTTTGGCTAAGATTTCGTTTAATCTTTTCTTTATATCAAGGATATGCTGAGTATGAATCTCCATATCTGTAGCCTGACCCTGAGCGCCGCCTGAGGGCTGATGAATCATAATATCAGAGTTAGGAAGCGCGTAACGCTTACCTTTAGCGCCCGCGGCTAAGAGGAAAGCACCCATGCTGGCAGCCATACCCATACAAATTGTGCTTACATCGCACTTGATATAATTCATTGTGTCATAAATCGCGAAACCGTCAGTTACAGAGCCGCCCGGGCTGTTGATATAAAGGCTGATGTCCTTTGTAGGATCCTGAGCTTCAAGAAACAGAAGCTGAGCAACAACCACGCTCGCGCTGGCGCTGTTGACTTCTTCGGTTAACATAACGATTCTATCATTTAAAAGGCGGGAATAAATATCATACGAACGCTCGCCTCTGTTGGTTTGTTCAATAACATAAGGAATTAACGGCATTTAAAACCATCCTTTCTAAAATATAATTAGCAGTTACAGTTGATTTATTCTCTTATTTAATCTTTGCGTTGTCACGGACAACCTGCATAGCTTTTTCAACTTTAATATCCTCAGCTAAAGCTTCTGAAGCGATGAAGTTCTTAACTTCCTCAGGCTTCATACTATAAGCGTCGGCGAGTTTCTTGTACTCGTTCTCTATATCCTCTTCACTTACCTCGATAGCTTCCTGGCGACCGATAGCTTCAAGAGCAAGGCGGATTTTAACGCGCTTTTCAGCCTGAGGCTTGTATGTAGCTTCAATAGCGCCCTGATCCATACCTGTGTACTTGAGATAAGTAGCAAGATCCATGCCCTGCTGACGAAGTCTCATATCGAATTCGTTGAGCATATCTCTAACTTCGTTATCAAACATAACCTCGGGGATTTCTTCAGTTACAAGTTCAACAATCGCGTCAGTAAGCTTGTCGTCAAAGTCCTTATCCGCCTTTTCCTCAAGGCGTTTAGCTACAGTCTCTTTGAGTTCTTCTTTGTATTCCTCCAGAGTATCTTTTTCAGATACATCCTTTACAAATTCATCATCAACCTCGGGGAGTTCCTTAGTCTTAATCTCGTGAATCTTAATCTTGAATTGAGCGTCTTTGCCTGCGAGATTCTCAGCATTGTAATCCTCTGGGAATGTAACGTCAATAGAAAACTCCTCGCCTGTTTTATGACCTACAATCGCGTCTTCAAAACCGGGGATAAAGTTGCCGTCGCCGAGCTTAAGGTTATAGTTCTCAGCCTTTCCGCCTTCAAAAGCCTCGCCGTCGCAGAAGCCTTCAAAATCTATAACAGTTGTGTCGCCGTTCTCGGCAGCTCTGTCCTCAACAGTAACCATTCTGCCGTTGCGCTCTCTTACAGCTTGAAGCTCCTCTTCTACAAGTTCGTCTGTTACTTCGGTTGAAAGCTTCTCAACCTCGATACCCTTGTAACCGTCAACAGTGAGCTCGGGAGCTACGATGACAACCGCTGTAAAAGAATAACCGTCCTCAGATACATCATTAATCTTAATATCATCAACGCCGACAGCTTTTAACTCAGCTTCAGCTGTAGCCTCGGAAAGAGCCTTGGGATATGTATCGTCAATAGCGTCCTCAAAGAAAACATTTTTTCCGTACATTCTCTCGATAATGTGCTTAGGAGCTTTACCCTTTCTGAATCCAGGAATATTAATATTCTTAACCTGTTTTTTATATGCTTTAGTTGTCGCCGCGGCAAAAGTTTCTTTATCTACAGCTACCTCTAACTCATATTTGTTAGCTTCTTCTAATTTTGTTGATTTTGTTAAACTCATAATTATCCTCCATAAAACTATTTACACCAAGCATTATAACATTTACTTTATAATCTGGCAATGTATATATTTTATTATTTGCTTATCGTACGAGCATCGGCATAAAGCCGAGCGCGTCGCAGGAAATAAGCTTAAATTTTATTCCTTTATATTCACCGTTAAAGGCGTTTTTAATGAGGTTTTGTCCGTGAATATGACCGTAATAGCACTTTTTCACATTATACTCAAGCAGGATTTCTATAATATCACTTTGAATCTGCGAACCGAATATCGGCGGGTAATGCAAAAAAGCGACAGGTTCTTTGCCTGATTCCTTAGCGGATTCGAGCGACATTCTCAGCCGTCCGCACTCTCGCACCAAAATCTTTTTATCTTCATCTGTTTCGCTGTCGAGCGTCCAGCCGCGTGTACCGCATATTGCATATTCATCTACAACAAAACAGTTGTTGAACAATACTTTAATAGACTCAAAACTATGCTCAGATAATGTTCGGTCAATTTTGCTGACTGTATCCCACCAATAATCGTGGTTGCCTTTTAAGAATATCTTTTCGCCTGGAAGCGAATCGATAAACTCAAAGTCCTTATAGGTTTCACTAAGCTTCATTGCCCAGGAAATATCGCCCGCGATTACAACAGTATCATCATCAGAAATCAGCTTGCGCCAATTATCAGATAATCGGTCTACATAATTATCCCAACCGTGAAAAACATCCATTGGCTTGTCTGTACCAAGCGACAAATGCAAATCTGCAATTGCAAAAAGTGACATTTACTTTATTCCTAAGCTTTTGAGAACATAGTAAGGCATATTATCAACCTTAACTACATCCGAGAATCTGGCTTTTTTATCTTTCAGACTTGCCAGAGGAGCGGGAATATCTACGCCAGTAATGTTATTGAGCATATCAACCATATCAAACTCGCTCTCGGGAAGCTCTTTGCCGTCATTAACAGCAGAAAGAACAGCCTTTGAGAATTTATAAGGACTGGCTGTTGACGCTATAACTGTAGGAGTTTTATCTCCTGTTTCAGTTATATATTGGTCATAAACATTGACAGCGACCGCTGTATGTGTATCACAAAGATAGCCCGCGTCCCTATACATTTTCGCGATTGTGGCTTTAGTGGCTTCATCATCACAATAGCCGCCGTAAAACGCTGTCGATACAGCGTCCTTGACCTCAGGAGTAACGGTGTATGAACCCTCGGTTTTAAGCTTAGTCATCCATTCTTTAGTAGAAATATCGCTGTCTCCCGATAGCTTATAAAGCAAACGTTCAAGATTTGACGAAACGAGAATATCCATTGAAGGTGAAATAGTAGTATAGAACTGACGGTTCTTGTTGTATACACCTGTATTGATAAAATCAGTCAGAACATTGTTTGAATTCGAAGCGCAGATAAATTTATATATCGGAAGCCCCATACAATACGCATAATACGAAGCGAGGATATTGCCGAAATTACCTGTGGGAACAACAACATTCATCTTTTCGCCCAGTTGAATCTTACCGCTGTTTACCATTTCACAATACGCCGCGATATAATAAACAATCTGCGGAAGAAGCCTGCCCCAGTTAATTGAATTAGCGGAGCTGAACATCATATTATTCTTTTCAAGCTGTTTGGCTATTTCGGGAGTAGTAAAAATCTTTTTTACGCCCGTCTGAGCGTCATCGAAATTACCCTCAATAGCGCAGACTTTGACATTTGAACCCTCCTGCGTATTCATCTGATGCTTTTGCATCGGGCTTACGCCGTCAACGGGATAGAAGACAATAATCTTTGTATGTTCAACATCTTTAAATCCCTCTAAAGCGGCTTTGCCCGTATCGCCTGATGTAGCGACAAGAATAACAGCGTCCTTACCGTCATTTGTCTTTTTAAGGGATTTTGTAAGAAGATGCGGAAGAATCTGTAAAGCCATATCTTTAAAAGCGCATGTAGGACCGTGCCAAAGCTCAAGTATCCCTGCTTCATTACCATTATAGCTTTTAAAAGCTATAGGCGCGGGATTATCTGAGCCGAATTTTTCTATTGTATACGCTTTTTCAACGCAATCTTTAATTTCATCTTCTGTAAAATCAGACAGATAGTCAGCAAAAACTTTCTGGGCTATACCCTTATAATCAAGCTTTAATAAACCCTTAATTGTATTAAGGTCATACTTGGGTATTTCCTGAGGAACAAAAAGTCCGCCGTCCTTAGATATACCCTGAGCAATAGCCTGGGACGCGCTGACAACCTCTTTTTTATTTTCGGTGCTGTTGTATAACATAAAATCACCCTTTCAACAACTTCTTATTGTACTATAAAACTCAGTATTTGTCAAAGTTTTCGCAGAATTTTAATGCGTTTTTATAAAATATTTTATCGAGCAGTTCTTCGCTGTAATTGTGTTTTAAAAACATCTCATAAATATTATTCATTGAATCTATACCGTTAATATCACTCGCGAGCTCACAGCCGTCAAAATCAGCGCCAAAAGCAAGAGTGTTTTCGCCTCCAAGCGACAAAAAATGCTCCGCGTGTTTTAATATGTCAATTGAGCTTGCGGTTTTAGGTTTATTGTTCAAAAAATACTTATGAAGATTCAACCCGACAATTCCGTTTCTGCTTTTAATAATTTTAAACTGTTCATCGGTAAGATTGCGTTTTACATCGGTAATCTTTCGAGAGTTGGAGTGAGTAGCGGCAATAGGATTCTTTGAGTTTTTAACTACGTCATAAAACAGCCTGTCGCTCGCGTGAGAAACATCAATAGTAATACTATTTTTTTCAAGTTCTTTTATTACCTCGATTCCAAACGAAGTTATCCCATTAGAATGAGATACCATCGCTCCGTCGCCGAGTTCATTTCTTCCGTTCCATGTGAGCGTTACAAATTTAACATTATACTGTTTAAAAAGCTCAATGTTTTCAATATCACCAGCTAAGACAGAGGCATTCTCAACAGTAAAAATTGCGCCCTTTCCCCCGCTTCGGGTAATATCAATTATATCTTTATAGCTTTTAATTACACGGATATTGTGATTTGCGCACTGTTCAATCAGTCGATTATAAGCGCTTTTAAACATATCTGTAGCTCTTTTACCTCTGAGTTCCTCGGGAACACAAATAGCGTAGCACTGGATATATGGGGATAAATACTGTGATTTTAGAGGAGTAATATGAAAATCTGGATTAGAAATATCAGTTGCCTTAACAAGAGATTCATAGATAGTATCGCAGTGTAAATCAAAATACCGCATAATCATTACCCTCCTGTTCAAATGCTTTAGGTAAGTAGTTAATTGTAGTCTTACCTTTATAATCAACTATTACTTCAGCAATATCATAGCGAGGCTGCTTTTTTATTTTAAACTTGTTGATATAATGTGTCGCCGCGCAAAAAATCCTGTGCTGTTTCTTTTTATCAACAGAGAGGCTTGGATTCAGCATTTGTCCCTCGGTTCGGGTTTTAACCTCGACAAAAGCAATAATTCTTCCTTTTTCAGCTATTATATCAATTTCACCTTTAATAGTTGAATAATTGGTATAAATAACTTCATACTTATTCTTTTTCAGATATTTGACTACAGCTTTTTCGCCCTTTTTGCCAAGTTCTTTAGTATTCATTATTTCAGTATTTTCTTTAAAAAGCTCATCCTGTGAATCTCACAAGGACCGTATTCCAAAATAGCTTCCGTATGCGCTTTTGTACCATATCCTTTGTGTTTATCAAATCCGTACATCGGATACTTTTCGGCGTATTCATAGCATAGTCTGTCTCGGCTTACTTTCGCGAGAATCGAGGCGGCGGCTATCGACATTGATTTAGCGTCGCCCTTAACTACATACTCGCCCTGAATATCAAGCGGAGGAAAACGATTGCCGTCAATAAGCGCGTAATCAGCTTTAACGCTAAGACCTTCAACAGCACGTTTCATAGCAAGCATAGTTGCGTTAAGAATATTCAATTCTTCTATTTCTTCAACAGTAGCGAAAGCAATAGAATAGGCTAAAACCTCATTCTTAATCACATCAAAGAGAGCCTCGCGCTTTTTTTCGGAAAGCTTTTTAGAGTCATTAACTCCTTCGATAATTTGGTTATCTTTAAGAATAACGGCAGCGGCGCACACAGGCCCCGCTAAAGGTCCTCTGCCCGCTTCATCTACGCCGCAGATATTTATAAAACCTTTATTCTTCGCTTCGTTTTCGTATAACAGCCAGTCCATATTTTACTCTCCGGGATACTCCAATGTAATATTGCCGAATTTACCGTCACGATACTCGTCAAGTACCAGCGCGGCAGCTCGTTCTGTGTTAATCTCACCGCCTGAAATCAGCATTCCTCTTTTTCTGCCGATAAGCTGTAACAATTCGTAAGAATCATTATCACATAAATCATTTTCCTGCAGCTTGAATCTATCCATAAATTGCTCGGTAGGATGTTTTTTCATTAAGTCGAGAAAATCACAGGCAAGCAATTCAATATCAAGAATATTGTCTTTAATAGCGCCTGTAAACGCAAGATTCTCCCCTACCTTCTGGTCGTCAAACTTAGGCCATAAAACTCCAGGGGTATCGAGCATTTCTAAATCTTTAGAGATTGTATACCACTGATTGCCGCGGGTAACGCCTGGTCTGTCCTCAACTTTCGCTCTGCTCTGTTTTGAAACTCGGTTAATAAATGATGACTTACCAACGTTCGGAATACCGACAATCATAACTCTGAGAATAGGATTTTTAATACCTTTAGCTTGTTGAGCCTTGAATTTTTTATCAAGTATTTTTCTCAACGCGGGAACAAATTGATTTAAGCCCCTCCCTGTTTTACAATCAACGGGCAAAGCTGTTATACCGTTCTCAGCGTAATATTTTACCCAGAGCGCTGTAGCGTTGCGGTCAGCTTTGTCGCATTTATTAAGTAAAACCAGCTTGGGCTTAGACTGTAACAATTCTTTTAAATCAGGATTACTGCTGCTCACAGGAATCCTGGCGTCAATTATCTCAACAACAACGTCAATCAGCTTTAATGACGCCTGAATCTGACGTCTTGTTTTTGTCATATGCCCTGGGAACCACTGAATATTCTGTTTGTTATCCATAATAAAACCTACTTTTATCCAACAAAAACCCACATAAGAATGTGGGTTTTTCGCTTAATATAAATATTTAATATGATTAAACGGGAACACAACCACCTGAGCCTTACCGATAATATCGTTAATATCAATAAGACCGATTTCTTTGGAACGACTATCCAGCGAAACACCGCGGTTATCACCCATTACGAACACTTTACCCTTAGGAATAACTTTGGGAATTTCAGCGTCCTCGGCGTGAGTAAAGCCCTGAATATACGGCTCGTCAAGCACTTTGCCGTCAACCGTGACTTTACCCTTGTCAAAATCTATTGATAAGGTCTGACCTTCTGTAGCTATAACACGCTTAATAATCGGGTCAGCGTACTCAGCGCCGTGGCTTATAACAATAATATCACCATCAGATGGTGTATAGAAAAAGTTTGTGACTATAACTTTATCCTGATGCTTAAGTGTCGGCACCATAGAAGTACCGCTTACGTCCACAAGGCGCAGGAAAAAAGTTAATATAATAACCACAATCGCGACAGCAAAAACAAGAGAATGTATCCAATCATATAGACTGGCTGTACCCTCAGATTTTTTAAGATGAATTGTACGCGGTTCTATATTGCGTTTTTTCTTCTTTTTATTCTTTTCTTCTTTCGCGGCTCTTGAGGATGTACGTTCTTTTATAACCGCTTTTTCTTCTTTTTTCATAAAAACACCTTGTTAAGAAAGAAAGGGGCTTTAAAAAGCCCCCTTGATTACATTAGATTTGTTCTTTAACCTTGGCAGCCTTACCTACACGATCACGGAGATAATAGAGTTTAGCTCTTCTTACCTTACCGCGGCGAACAACTTCAACCTTCCTTACGTTCGGGGAATGTACAGGAAATACTCTCTCTACACCAACACCGTACGCTACACGTCTTACTGTAAAGGTCTCGGCAACGCCTGAGCCTTTGCGCGCGATAACTGTGCCCTCAAACATCTGGATTCTTTCTCTCTGACCCTCGCGGATATTAACGGAAACCTTTACTGTGTCACCGATATGAAACACGGGGGCTTCTGCCTTTACGGAATCGGCAGCGATTGTTTTTAATGCGTCCATAATCGAACCTCCTATAAAATTTCAGATATTCGTACAATAAATGCAGAGGACTATCCGCTTCAAATTGCGGCTAAACGCCGTTATTGAACCCCATTACATAGTAACGGTATCCAAATGCCTAAATATAATACCACAAACCAAAATGAAATGCAAGCATTTTTTTACATTAAAAGAAAATTATTTACTTATATTTCTGAGCTTATTCAGATAAGAAGCAAAATACTCGGGTAATTCTGATGTAAACTCCATATATTCACCGGTACTCGGATGAATAAAACCTATTTTTCGGGCGTGAAGACACTGACTGTCAAGACTTGTCTTTTCGTTTTTTACGCCGTATACCTTATCCCCTGACACAGGATGACCGATAAAAGCTGAATGAACGCGAATCTGGTGGGTTCTGCCTGTTTCGAGCTTGAACCTGACATAAGTATAGCCCTTAAGCCTCTCTATAACTTCATAATGAGTTACCGCGTTTTTGGAGTTTCTGTCGGTTACCGCCATACGCTTTCTGTCTGTATGATGTCTGCCGATGGGCGCGTCAATTACACCCGTATCATTTTTCAGGTTTCCAAAAACTATAGCCTCATACTCGCGTGTAAGACTGTGCTCTTTTATCTGAGCGGCAAGACTGTTATGCGCTTTATCATTTTTAGCGACAAGTAAAAGTCCGCTTGTGTCTTTATCAATTCGGTGAACAATTCCGGGGCGCAGCACACCGTTGATACCCGACAAATTATCTTTACAATGATAAAGAAGCGCGTTTACAAGAGTGCCTGTATAATTGCCCGCGGCGGGATGAACAACCATCCCTTTAGGCTTATTAACTACAATCAAATCATCGTCTTCGTATACAATATCGAGTGGAATATTCTCGGCTTCCGCCTCGTATTCTACAGGTTTGGGAACATTCACTTCTATCGTGTCCCCTGCTCTGAGCTTATAGTTTTTATTTATTGACTTGTTATTAACAGTAACTCCGCCGTCAACAATAAGATTAACAATCGAGGAACGAGTCATATCAGATATATTATCAGAAAGATATTTGTCTATTCTTATACCTAAACTTTGGTCATCAATAACAAAAGAATAGTTATCCATTTTTCTTACCTTTTTTATTCAAAAAATCTGAGAAGAACAATAAATATATAACCATTAACACAGCGCCTATAGTAATGCAGTAATCAGCAAAATTACATACGGGCGGGAAAAAGCTTATGCTCAGATAATCTACAACATAACCGTAGAAAATACGGTCAATAAGATTGCCAATACCGCCGCCGATGATTAATATTGCTGATACATAAAAAAGCTTATTTTGGATATTCTTTTTGATTATAATATAGAATAACGCGATAATTATTACGATTGTAAATACAATAAAAATCCATCTCGCGTTCGAAAGCATACCGAACGCAGCGCCTTTATTCTCAACATATTTAAGAGAAAAGAATCCAGGAATAATCTCAACAGAGCCGACAGGCTTCAGATTATTCATAACAAGGATTTTTATGATATAGTCAATAGCCGCGATTAAAACGGAAAAACCTAAAACAAAAAACATTATAACACTCCGTATAGGAAAAATCGGTGTAGTGTGAGCTACACCGATTAAAACTTATTCAAAATATTTACAGCATTTGTCACATAATGTGGGATGATTGGCGTTTAAGCCGACCGTCTTGCTGATTGTCCAACAACGTTCGCACTTCTCACCCTCAGCCTTTTCGACAGTGATTTCAAGCTCTCCGTTGCCCTCAACAACTTCAACATCAGAAACGATGAGCGCCGGCTTGATTTCATCCTCAACCTTTTTAAGAAACTCAAGATACTCTCCTGAAGCTGTGAGAGTAACCTTGGACTCTAATGAGGATTTGATAGTCTTGTCCTTGACAAGAATTTCTATTTCTTTCTTAACGCTGTCTCTGAGCTCGTGAATCTTATTCCAAAGAGCCATAAACTCATCGTCAACATCAATAGCGATAACCTCAGGCATATCGTTAAAGAGAACGTTATCGGCGTTATCTGTGGACTTATGAGGCATATAACTCCAGATTTCATCAGAAGTATAAGCGAGAATAGGAGCAAGCATTCTTGTCATAGCGTCAAGAATCAGATATATAGCTGTCTGAGCCGAACGACGCGACAAGCTGTCTTTCTTCTCTGTATAAAGTCTGTCTTTTAAAACGTCAAGATAGAAGTTAGACATATCAACAACACAGAAATTATGAACGCTGTGATATACCTGATGGAACTCATACTTATCATAAGAAGCGTTAACCTTCTCGATGAGGTTGTTGAGTGTTTTAACAGCCCACTTGTCGATATTCATCATCTTATCTGTATCAACCATATCAGTATCGGGGTTGAAATCAGAAATATTGCCGAGAATATAGCGAGCGGTGTTACGAATCTTTCTGTAAGATTCAGACATCTGCTTTAAGATTTCTCTGGAAATGTTAATATCTGACTGATAGTCGGACGAAGCGACCCAGAGTCTGAGCACATCAGCGCCGTACTGCTGAATAACCTCCTGAGGGCTGATACCGTTGCCGAGAGACTTACTCATTTTGCGGCGTTCCATATCGAGAATCATACCGTGAGTAAGTACAGTCTTATAAGGAGCAACGCCCTCTGTCGCAACAGAAGTGAGCAGAGAAGACTGGAACCATCCTCTGTACTGGTCATTACCCTCAAGATACATATCAGCGGGGTATTTAAGATAATTACGGCGTTTCACTACTGCTGTATGGGACGAGCCAGAGTCGAACCAAACGTCCATAATATCTTTTTCTTTTTCAAATTCAGAGCATCCGCACTTGGGACATTTTGTGCCCTCGGGGAGAATCTCGCTCGCGTCCTTCTCAAACCAAGCGTTAGAGCCTTCTTTACCGAATAAATCGGCTACAGCGAGCATAGCGTCCTTATCAACAAAAGGTTCGCCGCAATCAGCACAATAAAAAATCGGAATTGGAACGCCCCATTTACGCTGACGGGAAATACACCAGTCCTTACGGTCGCGAACCATTGATGTGATTCTGTCTTTACCCCATGCAGGTACCCATTCAACAGTATTGATAGCGTCGATTGCCTTATCCTTAAAGTCGTCAACCGAACAGAACCACTGGTCTGTCGCTCTAAAGAGAATAGGTGATTTACATCTCCAGCAGTGAGGATATTGGTGGATAATCTTTTTGAGAGCGAAGAGTGAGCCGCTTTCATCAAGATTAATGGCAATCTTTTTATTGGCTTCTTCAGTAGTTAAGCCCTTAAACTGCCCCGCTTCTTCTGTCATAACGCCGTCGGCATTAACAGGACAAATAACAGGAATCTCGGGATAATTCTGACATACGTTATAGTCGTCAACACCATGACCAGGCGCAGTATGAACACAGCCTGTGCCGCTTTCGAGAGTAACGTGTTCACCAACGATAATAAGTGATTCTCTATCGATAAACGGATGAGCTGTTTTCATATATTCGAGCTCACTGCCCTTGATTGTGGCAACTACTTCATAATCGGTTATTTCGGCGATTTCTAATGCCGACTTGTACAAGTCTGTAGCCATTACAAGGTATTCGTCGCCGACTTTGATTATTGAATACTCAAAACGAGGACCGACGCATATAGCTACGTTGGCTGGTAAAGTCCATGTTGTAGTTGTCCAGATAACAAAGCTCACTTTGGACGGGTCAATACCCATAGCCTCAAACTTACCTAAATCGTCAGTTACCTTGAATTTAACATAAATAGAATGACAGGGATCCTCAGCGTATTCTATTTCAGCCTCGGCAAGCGCAGTCTTACACTCGGGACACCAGTAAACAGGCTTTAAGCCCTTATAAATATATCCCTTAGAAGCCATTTCGGCAAACACCTTAATCTGCTCAGCCTCAAACTCATGCTTAAGTGTAATATATGGGTTATCCCACTCGCCGATACAGCCAAGACGCTTAAACTGATCGCGCTGGTCATTGATATAACCTGTTACAAACTCCTCGCACATCTTGCGAAGCTCAAGTACAGATATATCAGCGGAACTGCCGATTCCAGCTTTGGCTCTCGCCTTAAGCTCTGTGGGAAGGCCGTGAGTATCCCAACCTGGAACGAAAGGAGACTTATAGCCCGCCATATTCTTATGACGAACAATAAAATCCTTTAAAATCTTGTTAAGAGCATGACCAAGGTGAATATCACCGTTGGCATATGGAGGACCGTCGTGAAGAACGTAGAGAGGCTTGCCCTCGTTATGCTCCATAAGCTTATTATAAACATCGTTATCTTCCCATTTTTGCAGAGTAACAGGCTCACTCTTAGGTAAGCCTGCTCGCATAGGAAAGTCTGTTTTTGGAAGATTTAATGTGGAATTATAATCCTGAGACATAGTTTTAACTCTCCATAAAAAATTAATTACTCAGCGCTGACGTCGTAATTTTCGCCAAATTTAAGGTTAGAAAACTTGCTGTCCTCTGAAACAAATTCTGTGCCTGTGCCAGCGTCAACAGGATCAAAAGTATCCTCAACCTCATTAATATCAACAACATCCTCAGCTTCAGCGGTGAATTCAGGTTCTGCGGATTCTACAACCTCAGGCTCATCAACAGGAGTTGTAGGATACATACGATCGAGTTTTTCCTGCTCACGAACAACAGCTGCGTCAGTAGGAAGATCGTTAATAGCCTGAATGTGCTTTTTATAAAGCTCCTCCAGCTCATTTCTTAGCGCAACAGTATCGCTCTTTAATTTGAGATATACTTCTTTCTGTTTTGCGGTTAAGGCGTTTGATTCTTTCTGTACAGAAGCAGCCTTTGTCTCCGCTTCAGATAAAATAGCGGCAGCCTTGGCGTTAGCTTCTTTAACAGACTGATCGGCGATTCTCTGTGATGTCAAGAGAGCGTTTCTGACTGTTTCTTCATCAGCTCTGTACTGCTCAACACGAGTAGCAAGAATGTCCATCTTTCTAATAAGATCGGACTTTTCTTTCTTCATCTGTTCAAAAGTAAGGATAACCTCATCGATAAAAGCGTCAACATCTTCGCCTCTGTAACCTCTACCCCTTCTAAAGGAAATATCCTTAATCTCATCAATTGTTAACATATTTACAACTCCTATCTGTATTGTTCTATATTAATTTTCAGCCTTCCTTTTTTTGTGGTTGACAGCTGATCTTTAATTACAAATTTACCTGACCCGCGGATTGTTAAAATATCATCGGGTTTTAAAATGTAACTGACATTATTAATTTCTGAATAATTAACAAAAACCTTAGAACTTTGTATTAATGATGCCGATTTGCCTCTGGAGAGCCTTGCGGCTGCGGCCACCACAGCGTCAAGCCTCATCGAACTTACTATCAAAGACAACGTTTCGGTACAACGCTTATACGAAATATCGCATTCATCGTCAGAAACAATGTGTACCCCTACCCTGCCGATTTTTGTAAGTTGAGATTCAATGAAACCGCTTATCTCTTGTTTAACAAATACAGCGGCACAACCTTTGTCGACAATTATGTCGCCCACACAGCTTCTCTCAATTCCAAGGGACATCAGCGCGCCCAGAAAATCTCTGTGAGATAATGAATCTTCACTTCTGAATTTAAAACACAGTTTGTTTATCTGATAGTCATCGTCAATAATCTCATAGTCACACGCTCTCATAACCTTGCGTGCGGCATCCGTATATCCGCCGAAAAAAGTTATTCTGTCAGCGGCATAGCTAAAATGACGAGAGATAAGATACTGTTCTTTTTCGTTCAAAAAACCAAGATAACAGGGCTTCCCTCTTATTTCGGAAAGATTCAGTACATCTTCTGCTCTGGACAGAAGATTATTATCTTCTTTATCAGAAGTATACACCGCTGTTTTCTAACTCATCGAGAAGATCATCGCCTGTGAGGTCTACGTTATTGGGAATAATGATAAATGTAGATGTAGCGACTCTCTTGATTTTGCCGCGGTTAGCATACGCTACGCCGCTTAAGAAATCAATAATTCTTCTTGAAATATCCTTTTTGGTTTCTTCAAGATTAAGTACAACAGTATGTGTTTTAATAAGCTCGTCCGCAATAGCTCGCGTTTCTTCGCCGAAGTTCTCAGGTCTGAATATAGCAACCTTAAGCTTCGCGGTAGCGCTGATATTAACAACCTTATTACGGCGTGAAGAAGGAGTATATGTACTTACTTCCTCGTATTCCTCCTCTTCGTTTTCCGCATAACCGTATTCGTCATAACCATTATCGTACTCCTCGTCGGGAGCGTCCCACATACGTTTAAACTTGTCTACAAAATTCGCCATTATCGTATCCTCCAAATTAAATGTTATAATTACGAGCGCCAAAAAGCGAAGAGCCTACCCGCACCATATTAGCGCCTGACAAAATTGCTTCATAATAATCAGCGGACATTCCCATTGATAAAATGTCCATAGAAATATTATCTATGTTTTTGCCTGAAATGTCAATAAATATATTGTTCATTTTATCAAAAAATTTAGAAATTTTTTGTTTACTATCACAAATCGGCGGTATAGTCATCAGACCTTTGACAGAAATATTCTCAAAATCCTTTATCTCGTCAAGCAATTCTAAAAGCCCATCGGGCATAACGCCGCTTTTGTTCTCCTCAGAGCCGATATTGACCTCTACAAGAACATTTGTAGTAAGATTGTTTTTAGCTGACTGCTTTGAAATCTCTTTAGCCAGCTTAACGGAATCAACGGATTGAATCATATCAACTTTATCGATAATCTGACGAACCTTGTTAGTCTGCAAATGACCGATAAACTGAAGCGAAGCGTCATTAAGATTATACTTGTCGTATTTTGAAAGGAGCTCTTGTGCTTTATTTTCACCTATATATTTTAAGCCGAGAGATATTGCGTAATTGATAACTTCAGCGTCAACGGTTTTTGTCGCTGCAAGGAATGTAATATCATCCCTGCTCTTGCCAACCTTTGATGCCGCTTCAGCGATTCTTTCTTCAATTGTATAATAATTGCGTTTTACGTTATCTAATAACTTTTCCGTCATACAGATTATCTCCTTTCACTACAACCTGGTCATATAATTCAAGTGTTTCTCCTGTGAAAAGCGCGGTGTTCTCGGTAGATGGGTCACACAAAACATAATCACTTGAAGAATAGATAATAGAAATCTCTTTGAACTGAAGCTCAGAACCGTGAAGAACATAAACGCCCTGAACCTGTTTTTCTTTGGTAATCTTATTACCGTTTTTATCTTTTACAGTTTTATTAACAACATCTTCATGTATAGCGCGTTTAGCGACTTTAATTCCTTCATATGAAAGTGTGGTGATTTCAAGCTTTTCGTTTCTCGCGGTTGAAAGATAACTGTTCATAAAGTCGCACAGCAATACCAAAACAGCGCTTTTGCGCTTTGAGCCCTGATTAATCGAGTATATTGTAGCCGGGATTTTCTCGGTTGTAAGCGACGGCATTTTTACATAAATTGAAATTTTATTATTATGAAGCTTTGTCAACGCTATAGCGTCATCAGCGCTGATTTCACAAACAATATACCACTCTGGATTTGTAACGACTTTGCCGATAACGTTATTAGGAATACTTTTCTTTTTAATATTCTTTAAATCTTCAAGGCGTATTTTATCGACTTTATTATAATTGAATGTTTTTTCATAACCATCAGGAGAAGAAATAAAATATCCAGCTTTATCAGAAGATATATTGCCTATGCTTTCGGAACAGTTCTTTTCAAGATCGTTCTTTTTGCTCTTAAGCTGCGAAATTTTAGACGAAAAGTCTTTGGCTTCGCCTGTAATCATCTGACGGTTACAAATCGAAAGCAAAAGATTATTACAGGTTTTCTTAGCAGTCATATACTCGCCTGAATTCACATCAGTTAAAACAGAATAAATATTCGAGTTAATCTGAGCGTCAACAGTATCAAGACTTACACTGTCTTTATAGAAGGTTTCGCTTAATTCTCTAAGACTGTTGATTTGTGAGTTAATTGTTTTTATCTGCTGACGATATATCGCGTCATTTTCGTTGTTGAATACATCGGCTATTGTCTGACCGACGCTTACATCATCACCGTTATTCACGCTGTACGAAAGAACACCGTCAGATTGATTTGTAATATATTTTTCGTCTCGAACAACAAAACAATCGGTATAAATAACATTATTTACGCTAGTATTAACAGCTTCTTCCGTATCAACCGTTTTAGCAAAGTTAGAATCGGTAATTAAATAAGCTAAATATGAAATTATCAGAATTAATAAAACCGCAATAAGTATTCGTTTAAACAATAATTTATCCATATATAAAACCTCGTATGGTGTTATTAATCATATCAAATTGCTCTTCTGCAGATATATATTCATCAATGTTTATCCAGACAATGCTTTCATTACGTCTGAACCATGTTAACTGGCGTTTAGCGTAATGTCTGGTTTCTGTTTTTAACCTGTTTATACAGGATTCCAAATCTGACTCACCGTCAAAATATGGCTTGAATTGCTGGTATCCAATTGCTTTTGAAGCTGTTGGGCTTAAATCAGAGTTAAGCATTTTTTCAGCTTCTTCTATCAGACCGTTTTTAATCATTATATCAACGCGTTTGTTGATTCTGTCGTAGATATAGCTTCTATCTTTGGCTGTAAGACCTATAGTCAACGACTCAAACGGACTTTCATTCAGCTTACTGTTCTTAATCTGTTCAGTTATTGTAATGCCGGTCGTTTTATAAAACTCTATAGCGCGGATAATACGTTTGGGATTGACTTCTGTTGAAAGACGTTCAGCCGATTCAGGATCAACCTCACGAAGAATATCAAGCATATAGTCAACGCCGTTTTCTTCATAAAGTTTTTTGAGCTCTGAGCGGGTTTCAGGGTTGTTGCTGTTATCGACAAAATCAATATCACTTAGTAGAGAGTCAACATATAATCCTGTTCCGCCGCAAATTACAGGAAGCTTGTCTTTTTTAGTTATTTCTTTTATAGCTTCTTTAGCGTCAATTACGAATTGACCGACGGAATAGCTCTCGTCAATATCAAGAAAGTCTAATAAATGATGAGAAATTCCACTCTGTTCTTGTATTGTCGGCTTAGCTGTAGCGATGTCCATTCCCTTATAAATCTGCATACTGTCAGCGGAAATGATTTCACCGTTAAATCTTTTGGCGATTTCAACAGAGAGCGCGGTTTTGCCTGAAGCGGTAGGTCCAACGATAGTAATTATTTTTGTTTTCATTGTATTCTGCCAAACTGCTTTTCAAGCTCATAACGACTCATAACAACACATACAGGTCTGCCGTGTGGGCAATAGCGTAAGGTTGGGTCGTTATCAAGCTTATTGGCTATATCAATCAATTCCTCACGGGTGCTGATATTGCCGCCTTTAATAGCACTTCTGCACGCGACATTATGATATACCCAGTCCATCTTCTCGCTTCTTATATCTGATTTATGCTGAGCGATATAACCCGCCATCTCAATAACGGAACTCTCTATATCGTCTAAATCAAGATACTGCGGAGCGGCGCGAACTATAAGCGTGCCGTTACCAAAATCATCGACATCAAAAGCGCATTCTTTGAACATATCGAGATTATCAATAGCGTACTCGTAATCGGATTTATTCAGCACAACAGTAACAGGCTGCAGCAGAATTTGAGAAAATCCCGCTCCGCGTTCTTTCTTGAGCTTTTCATAAATCATACGCTCGTGAGCCGCGTGTTTATCTATTATAACAATTTCTTTATCGTTCTTCTCGACTATAATGTATGTATTAAAAGCCTCGCCGACAAATTTAAGCTTATTCTCAGGCTGTTCATATAAAGGCTGGGGCTCAGTAACAACCGCAGGTTGTTCAATAAATTCTTCCGTCTTTTTTTCTTCAACCTTTTTTGTAATTATATTGTTAATTTTTTCTTCACGCTTAATAGATTCTTTTGAGTAAACTTCAAAAGGATTATCGTCTACATCGCTTACTGAAACATTTAGAACCGAGTCAATAGGTTTATTATTTATCTGGTTAAGCTCGGAAAATGGATTGTCGGGCTTTACAGGTTCTGGTTTCTCAGGTTTTTTAAAAGAAGACGGAGCGGTGACAAACGCCTTGGGCTGACGAATTTCTGAAAAAGCGTTTTCCTTTTCATGTCCTTTAAAAGTTATTTCTTTGCGCTTATCTTTAGACGATAAGCAAGTTTTTACAGCGTGATAAACGGCGTCAAAAATCGGTCGCTCATTTACGAAACGAACCTGAATTTTGGACGGATGAACATTAACGTCTATAGCCTCAAAAGGAACAGTAATATGCAAAACACAAGCCGGAAACTTGCCGACCATTACGCTGCCTTTGCAGGCTTCTTCAAGAGCCGCGGTGGCTGTGCCTGATTTGACATAGCGGCCGTTAATAAAAAAATTCTGCATATTGCGGTTAGGCCGCGCGTTGATTGGTAATGAAATATACCCCTGAACTTTTATAGCGTTCAGCTCATAATTTACAGGAATTAATCCTTGAACAAAATCACGACCGTATACGGAATAAGCGGCAGATTTTATTTTGCCGTCGCCTGAAGTTGTGAGCACTCTCTTGCCGTCTCGTATAAACGTAAAGGCGATTTCGGGATGTGATAAAGCGATTTTATCAATCACATTGGCTACAGCGTTACCCTCTGCCCTGTCTTTCTTCAAGAATTTCATTCGAGCGGGAATATTATAGAACAAATCTCTGACTATAATCGTAGTGCCTTTCGGGCATCCAGCGTCGTCAAATGACAACTCCTCTCCGCCGTCTATCTCATAAGATGTGCCTATGCTTTCGCTCTCGTGGCATGTAAGAAGCTGAAGCTTTGAAACTGAAGAAATTGAAGCTAAAGCCTCTCCCCTGAAGCCTAAAGTTGAAATACAATCAAGATCATTTTCGAGCTTGATTTTACTTGTAGCGTGCGGCAGAAAAGCGAGCTTTACATCATCGCGCATAATACCGCAACCATTATCTGTTACGCGCATAAGGGTTATACCGCCGTTCTGAATTTCAACGGTAATATCTGTAGCGCCAGCGTCTATTGAGTTTTCAATGAGCTCTTTAATCGCGGAGGCAGGTCTTTCGACAACCTCGCCCGCGGCGATAAGTTCAGCAACGTGCTTATCAAGTACGTTAATGACGCCCATCTAATCACTTCCTTAAATAAGATTTTTTAATTCATAAAGTAAATTCATAGCCTCAATCGGCGTTAATGTGTTCAAATCAACCTGAGAGAGCTTTTCGGAAATTGCGGAATTTGTGTCGGGCATTAAGCTAAGCTGCTCATCCTGTTCTTCTGCTCTGGGATGTAAAACAGGTTGAATTGTACTGTTGCCGCTCTCGAGCTCTTTTAGAATTTCTTTAGCGCGCTCAATAATAGTGTCGGGAATACCCGCGAGCTTCGCGACCTCAATGCCGTAGCTGTCGTCAGCGCCGCCTGTGACGATTCTGCGAAGGAAGGTTATATCATCACCATGCTTTTTAACAGCAATATTATAGTTGTTAACCCCTTCTATAACCTGTTCCATAACAGTCAGCTCGTGATAATGCGTGGCAAAAAGCGTTTTAGCGCCAAGCTTCTTTTTATCAGCCGCGTATTCAAGCACAGCTCTGGCGATACTCATACCGTCAAAGGTTGAAGTACCTCTACCGATTTCATCAAATATCAGTAATGATTTTTTGGTAGCGTTAGAAACAATATGAGCGACCTCGCTCATCTCAACCATAAACGTTGATTGGCCAGACGCAAGATCGTCAGAAGCGCCTACTCGGGTAAAGATGCTGTCTACAATACCGATTTCAGCGGATGACGCGGGAACAAAGCTGCCTATCTGAGCCATTAAAACTATTAGCGCCACCTGACGCATATATGTGGATTTGCCCGCCATATTAGGACCGGTTATTATAGCGACTCTGTTGGCTGAGCAATTGAGATAAACGTCATTCGGTACAAACGGAGCGCCTTTGAGCAAGAGTTCAACAACGGGATGACGGCTGTCTTTTAGTATAATCTTATCAGACAAATTAACCTCCGGACGAATATATCTGTTATCAGAAGCAACATTAGCCAGAGAATTAAATACATCAAGAGCCGCGATGCAGGATGCTGAACGCTGAATACGCTCAAGATTATCAGCGGTTTTCTTGCGAATACTGTCGAATATCTCATATTCAAGCGCGACAGCCTTATCTTTAGCGCCGAGGATTCTGCCCTCGAGCTCCTTTAAATCCTGCGTTATATAGCGCTCGCAGTTTGTAAGAGTTTGTTTACGAATATAAGTCTCGGGAACCAAGTCTTTATAAGAATTGGTGACCTCAATATAATAACCGAACACGCGGTTATAGCCCACTTTTAGCTTTGGTATGCCTGTTATCTCGCGCTGTTCCTGTTCAATTTGAGAGAGCAAACCTGTTGAGTTGTTCATATCGGAGCTGACTGAGTCAAGCTCTTTGTTGTAGCCGCGCTTAATCATTCCACCCTCGCGAACCGAGAAAGGCGGATCCTCAACAATAGCGTCGTCTATCAGCTTATAAATATCATCAAGTGTGTCGAGATTTGAACAAACGGTTTTAAGCATAGTTGACGTGCATCCGCTCAAAAGCTCCTTGATTTGCGGGAGCTTTTCTATAGCTGACGAAAGTGAGCGAAGCTCACGCGCGTTAGCCGAGCCGTAGACAATCTTTGTCATAATACGCTCAATATCTAGAATACCAATCAAAGCGGCAGTTAAATCCAGCCTGAGAACAGTGTCGTTAACAAGCTCCTCTACAGCGCTTTGACGGTTAATAATCTTTGTTATATTAAGAAGCGGTTTTTCTACCCAGCTTCTGAGCAAGCGCTTGCCCATAGAGGTCTTGGTCTTATCAAGAACCCACAGAAGCGAGCCGCGCTTTTCTTTGTTGAGCATAGTCTGAGTAAGCTCAAGGTTGCGTTGAGTATTGAAATCAAGCTTCATAAACTGGTCTTCTGTGAATAAATCAATATGAGTAATGCGTTCGAGACCTGTTTTTTGTGTATCTTTTAAATATGTAAGCAGAGCTCCCAGAGTTGAAACAAGGATATGCTTGTCCTCGACAGTTGAATAATCGTTCTTAAACTGATTTTTGACAATATCAAGACAAGTTATATAAGCAAAATTCTCATCAGGATACATCTCTACTGAAGCCGAGAGCTTGTCCTTAATGAAACTAGCTAAATCCTTAAGCTTTATAATATCTCCGCCGATTAAAATCTCACGGGGATTGTAGCTTGAAAGCTGAGATTTAATCCTCTCGAGTATATCTTTACCGCTGAAATCTGTAGCGTATAATTCTCCTGTAGAAATATCGCAAAAACACATTGCGACATTTTTACCCTCGGAATAAATACATGAAATATAGTTGTTGCGGCTTTCGTCAAGCATACTGCTCTCGATTACAGTACCCGGAGTTACAACACGGACAATATCGCGCTTGACAATAGTTTTAGTCTTTGAGGGGTCTTCCATTTGCTCGCAGATAGCGACCTTATAACCTTTTTGAACAAGGCGCGCAATATAGCCCTCACAGCTGTGGAAAGGCACACCGCACATCGGCGCGCGCTCCTCAAGCCCGCAGTCTCTGCCTGTAAGAGTGAGTTCAAGCTCCTGTGACGCTAATTTTGCGTCGTCAAAGAACATCTCGTAAAAATCGCCGAGACGAAAGAACAGAATACTATCTTTGTTTTCATCTTTAATTTTAAGGTATTGCTGCATCATAGGGGATAATTTCTGTTCAGCCATAACTTACTCCTTAATAGTTTCTTGCTTTAGCCGCAACCGCCGCAGGTTGAGCAGCTTCCTGTGCAGGAAGCGTCAAAGTCAGTAGTATTCGGGTCTTCGCCCGCGATACAATTCTGTAAAATTGTATTTACTCTAACGGTTAATGTGTCATACTTTTGTTTAGCCTCATTATAAGCTGTCATATGCTCGTTAGACATAATATCTGAATAAACCTTCTGCATATCCATATTAAGCTGTTTAACTTTTTCGGGGTCTTTCTGAGCTTTAGCGTTTTCGGTGTTAATTGATAAGCGCTTAAGGTTAAACTCTTTGATAAGCTCCTGAAGCTCATTGTCAGCGTCAGCCGCTTTTTCAGCTTCTTTCATTTTCAAATAGCTTTCGTCGGCTTGAATCATTCTGCCGAGCTCTCTAACCTGTTCTATAATATCCATAAAACAATCTCCTTTTATACAAAATCGCCTTTCAGTATCCAGTTACCAGCGTTGGTAATCTTTACATTTTGAAAGGTTCCTATAAGTTCTTTACCGCCCTTAGCCTCAACAACAATGTTGCCGGAGGTGCGGGCGTTAAGAATATTATCCTTGCCCTTCTCGTTTTCAACAAGAACCTTTTGAGTTGTGCCAATCATCGACTTGCAGCGCTTTGCCGCGATTTCCTCCTGAACGTCTAAAAGCTCCTGAAACCACTTTGATTTCTCAGCGGCGCTAATCGGGTCATCCATCGAGGCGGCGGGTGTGCCGACTCTTGGCGAATAAATAAATGTGAACAACGAGGTGTATTCAACCTCACGAATCAATGATAAGGTTTGTTTGAAATCCTCGTATGTTTCGCCAGGGAAACCGACAATAACGTCACTTGTAAGGCTGACGTCAGGGATTCTCTCTTTAGCGTAATTGATTATACCGAGATATTTCTCACGGTCATAATGACGATTCATCGCTTTGAGGATTCTGTCACTGCCTGATTGAAACGGAAGATGCAGATGCTTGCTAATATGCTTTGACTGAGCAATCGTATCAATAAGCTCTTTGGTACAATCCTTGGGATGTGAGGTCATAAACCTCAGCCAGTAATCGCCGTCAATATCGTCAATCTCTTTTATGAGTTCTGCGAAGCTCGGGCTGTTTTTAAGATTTTTACCGTAAGAATTGACATTCTGTCCTAAGAGAGTAATATCCTTATAACCTGAGTTTATCATCTCGCGGGCTTCACAAAGAATAATATCGCTTTCTCTGCTTCGCTCACGACCTCTTACATAAGGTACAATACAATATGTACAGAAGTTGTTGCAGCCGTACATAATGGGCAGCCAGCCCTTAAACGCACCGTCACGCTTTACGGGAATACCCTCGTGAACCAGACTGTCATCATTATCCCTGACATATACCCTCTTACCGCTCGATAAAGAACGATATAAAAGCTCAGGGAACTGATGAAGCGCGTGAGTGCCGAATACAAGACCGACATAAGGAAAGCTCTTGTACATTCTCTCGGCAATATGCTTTTGTTCCATCATACAGCCGCAAAGAGCGATTAAAGTGCGAGGATATTTGAGCTTAAGGTTCTTTAAAGCGCCAACATTACCGAAAACCCTGTCCTCGGCGTGTTCTCTTACAGCGCAGGTATTGAACAGAATAAAATCAGCGTTGTCGGGCTTATCTTCAAACTCAAAGCCCGCCTTCTGAAGCATACCCTTTATTCTCTCACCGTCGGCTACATTCTGCTGACAGCCGTATGTGCGGATAAAGGCAATCGGCTTTTCCCCGCGTTTGCGGTCCTGCATAATTTCATATATTAAATTAAGATACTCATCCTGAGAATCATTAAAATCATTTACCGTGCTGAATTTTTCAGTCAAAGACAATACCCCAATCTAATTTACTATCCATAGAATTATAGCACAAATCAAATTGCAATACAATAGATTTGCGCTATATTTTGTGTACAAATTGATATTATCGTACAATATCTGCGAATGTAGTTGGTGTTTCGCCCACTATAACGGTCTGAGCGATTTCATAATCGGTAGTAAATCTGTGCTCTTCGCTATACTCCGGGCTGATTGTGATTATATCCGTTGTTACTATCATTTTTATATGATGAATAGTCTGGTTAACACCGCCGCTCTCGAATGAACTTTTGAGCTTACAATTAACAGAGCCAGTAAGAATAAAACTGATTTCTATATCAGGACCAAATGTACTGAGCATCGTAATATCTGTAAATGAACCGAGCGGCAGTTTAAAGCTGTATAGCTTTTCTTTATCAAGTTGCTTTTGGATTTCTCTTGTAACTTTAGATTTCAGCTTATTTACAAACACAGAATTTTCACTAATTGCTGAGATTTTTCCGTTATTGTTGTATTGAATCTGTGCTAAATCAGAGTATGTATACCCGATTTTATTCTGTATTTTTTCTATTGATTCTGAGATAATTTTAGCTGATATAGCTTTAGATTGTTTTTTTACGCACTTTCTGGTAAAAGGAATAGCCTGAGCCTCAAACAATACCACGAGAGCTAAACACAGCGTAATTATAATTATAATAAATCTTCTTAGTTTTTTACGCTTGTGATTTTTTACCTTACACAACAAAATAACACCCCTCGTTATACTACACGAGAGGTGTTTGAATGTTACATTTTAAAAAGGCAAGTCATCCTTGGAATCATCATTTTCATCGCTGAATAAGCTTGTAAAATCAAACTCCATTTCGCTGCCGCAGACAGGACAATTAATTTCGCCCTCTATAAGTGTATCCTCATCAACCACGACTTCAGCGCCGCAGTCAGGACATACTACCTCATAATCAGGATTATCGGCATCGAAATCAAAATCATCTAAATCGTCATCGAAATCCTCGTCAGCGTTATAGAAATCATCCTCGAGCTCCTCAACGCGCTCTTCCATTATATTCATCTCATCTGTGATTTCATATAAAAGATCAAGCATAGCGTCAATAAGCTTACCCTCGGGCTTGGATTTATCGAGGTCTAAGCCTTCAGCTAAACCTTTTAGATAAGCTGCTTTCTCAGAAATGTTCATATATTCGTATGACATAATTTACCTCTTAAGCTCTGCCAAGATACTCGCCAGTACGTGTATCAATCTGGATAACCTCTCCCTCATTGATAAAGAGCGGAACCTTTACTTCGGCGCCTGTCTCTACTGTAGCGGGCTTTGTGGCGTTAGTAGCTGTGTTGCCGGCGAAACCGGGATCAGTCTTTGTAACCTCAAGCTCAACAAAGTTAGGCGGCTCTACGCCAAATACGTTGCCCTTGTAAGAAAGAATCTTGCACATCATATTCTCTTTGACGAATTTAAAGTTATCGCCGAGAACATTAGCGTTAATCGGGATTTGCTCCCAAGTCTCTGTATCCATAAAGTAATAGAGATCACCGTCGTTATAGCTGTACTCCATATCCTTTCTCTCGATAAACGCTGTGGGGTATTTATCGTTGGGGTTAAAGGATTTTTCAACAACAGCACCTGTAATAACGTTTCTGATTTTTGTTCTTACAAAAGCGGCGCCCTTACCGGGTTTTACGTGCTGGAACTCAATGATAGAAACAACCTGTCCATCCATCTCGAAAGTTACACCGTTTCTGAAATCACCTGCAGAAATCATAAAAATACCTCCTAAAAATCATTTACATTAAATGTTAAATTTATTATACATAAAAATCAATAAAAATGCAAGTATTATACGACAATTAGTTCTTTTGGTAAAGCAGCGAAATTATAATAGCCGTCATTTTTAACAAGAACCATATCTTCAATTCTCACTCCGAATTGGTTTTCAAGATAAATCCCCGGCTCAACAGTTATGACCATATTCTCTGAAAGGATTGTCTCACTCTTTGAGCTCACGAAAGGTTTTTCGTGTATATCGAGCCCGACACCGTGACCTGTTGAGTGACCGAAGCACTTGCCAAAGCCCGCTTCTGTAATAATGTCTCGTGCGGTTTTATCAACATCAGACGCTTTAACTCCCGCTCTCACAGATTCAAGAGCGGCATTCTGAGCCTTATAAACAATATCATAGATTTCTCTCTGATAATCGCTGCAGCTCCTGACAGCAATCGTTCGCGTCATATCGCTGTGATAACCTTTATAGAGCGCTCCTATATCCATAGTAAAGAAATCACCGTCTTTTATTATTGCGTCAGACGGAACCCCATGCGGGAGAGAAGTCTTTTTGCCGGTAATTGTTATTAAGTCAAACGACACACCCTCTGCCCCGTTTTTTCTAATCAAATGCTCAAGCTCAATCGCTATACTTCTTTCGCTGACACCAGGTTTTACAAAGTTCAAAACCTCATTATATGCTTTTTCGGTTATTCTCTGCGCTTCACTTATATAGGCGATTTCTTCATCACTTTTAATAATTCGAAGATTGTTGATTGCTTTAACAAGAGAATCATCGGATATAACAGACACACCTATTGAATTGAACTCTTTTATAAATCTGTTATAAAGGCTGATACTGACACATTCGCTTTCAATTAAAAGAGCTTCTATGCTTTCCTGTTGCAATACAGCCTTAAGACTTTCAAAAAGTTTTGTGAACTCAATTACCTTACAGGACTTACAAATACTGCGAGCGGATTCTATATATCTGAAATCAACAAATAAATAGGCTTCATCGTTTGTTATCAATACGTAGCCCTCACAGTTCTGCATTCCCGAAAAATAATAGACGTTATTATTATCTTTAATCAGCGCGGCTTGTGAGTAATCCAGAGTTTTCTTTATCTTATTAATTCTTTTTTCAAAAACTGACAATTAAATCAAGTCCTTTAAGGCGTTAATCGCCAAGAAGTAGCTCTGCTTGCCAAATCCCGCAATCTGTCCTACACACACAGGAGTTATAACGGAAGTATGACGAAATTCCTCTCGCGCGTGAATGTTTGACATATGAACCTCAACGAACGGTATATCAACACAGGCGATAGCGTCTCTGAGAGAGTAGCTATAGTGAGTGAGCGCGCCAGCGTTGATAACGCATCCGTCAAAGTTATCTTTGGCAGAATGAATCTTATCTATGAGGTCGCCCTCGTGATTAGACTGATATACTTCTGATGAAAAGCCGTTATTCTTAGCGTATTCTATAATCTGTTTTGATATATCTTCAGCTGTTTCGACTCCGTATATACCTTTTTCGCGAACACCAACCATATTAAGATTAGGGCCCAATAAAACTAGTAGCTTTTTCATAGCGTTCTCCTAAAATAATAATCTAAAGTATAAAAGCGGACAGTTAACCTGTCCGCTTAAATGTTTACCTATATTTGCGTTTACGAGCTGCTTCGGACTTTTTCTTACGCTTTACAGAAGGCTTTTCATACGCTTCTCTCTTGCGAACCTCAGCAATAACGCCAGCTCTGGCACACTGTTTCTTAAATCTTCTCAAAGCACTTTCGAGAGATTCATTTTCTTTAAGTCTTACCTCTGACATTGTCTATTTCCCTCCCATCTTAAATGGGTAATTTGCAATTTGCTTTTTTATTATACACTAAGTAGACATAAATTGTCAATACCTATCAAAAAATTAGTTAAAAAAGACTAAAATGTAAGATTTAAGGCTTAACAACAATATTTACAATGCGTCCCTTAACGTAAATTTCTTTAATAATATTCATACCCTCAACCGCTTTTGCGACGTTTTCGTCAGCCTTCGCGAGCGCCAAAACAGCATCCTGTTCAGCGTCTACGGGGATGTTAAGTCTTGTCTTGATTTTTCCGTTAACCTGTACCGCAATCTCAATAGTCTCTTCTACACACTTGCTTTCGTCGTACTCAGGCCAGCTTTGTTCAGCTACAATACCGTCTCCGAGTTCACAGGCTTCCCATACTTCCTCAGCTACATGAGGAGCAAAGGGGCTTAACAGAATGGCAAAAATGCCGAGCTCTTTCTTTGAGATTGAGCCAAACGCGGTAACATCATTAATTAATGACATCAACGCGGCGATAGCTGTGTTAAACTTGATATTCTCAATATCCTCTCCTACCTTCTTAATAGCTTTATGGAAGGCACTTTCAAGCTCGGAACGAATACTATCACCGTCAACAAGAATATTCTGTAAGTTCCAAAAACGCTCGACAAATCTGCGGCAACCGCGGATACTGGACGGGCTCCACGGAGCGGCTTTCTCGAAGTCGCCTATGAACATTTCATACAGACGCATAGTATCAGCGCCGTACTCGTTGACAATATCGTCGGGGTTAACAACATTACCTCTGGATTTCGACATCTTCTCGCCGTTCTCGCCGAGAATCATACCATGGCTTGTACGCTTAGCGTAAGGCTCGGGAGTAGGAACAACGCCAATATCAAAGAGGAATTTATGCCAGAAACGGCTATAAAGCAAGTGGAGAGTAGTATGCTCCATACCGCCGTTATACCAGTCAACGGGCGACCAATACTCAAGCGCTTCTTTTGAGGCGAGAGCTTCATTGTTATGCGGGTCCATATACCTGAGGAAATACCACGATGAACCGGCCCACTGAGGCATAGTGTCGGTTTCTCTTGTCGCTTTACCGCCGCAGCAGGGACAAGTAGTGCTTATCCAGTCAGTCATTTTAGCGAGCGGAGACTCACCAGTATCAGTAGGCTCATAAGAATCAACCATAGGAAGTCTCAAGGGCAATTCGCTTTCATCGATAGGAACAAAGCCGCACTTCTCACAGTGCACAATCGGAATGGGCTCTCCCCAGTAACGCTGACGCGAGAATACCCAGTCACGAAGCTTATAGTTGACCTTGGCTCTACCGATTCCATTTTCTTCAAGCCATACAATCATCTTTTTCTGAGCTTCTTCAACAGAAAGGTCATTGATAAAGCCGGAATTAACGAGGATACCTGTAGCGCAGTCGGTAAATGCCTCTGCCTGAACATCCTTGCCGCCTTTTACTACCTCGATAATTGGGAGGTCAAACTTTTTGGCGAATTCCCAGTCACGGGTATCATGAGCGGGGACAGCCATAATAGCGCCTGTACCGTAAGAAACAAGAACATAGTCAGATACAAAAATCGGAATCTTTTTATTATTTACAGGGTTAATCGCCTCGACACCGTCGAGCTTTATGCCTGTTTTATCCTTGGCTACTTCTGTTCTTTCAAAGTCTGATTTCTTGGAAGCCTGAAGCTGATAATCTCTGATTTCATCAATATTATTAAGCTTATCAGCCCACTTCTCGATAAGCGGATGCTCTGGCGAGATTACCATATATGTAGCGCCGAATAACGTATCACAGCGAGTTGTATATACGGTTAATGTATCGCCGGTAGTTGCCTTAAAATCAACCTCAGCGCCAGTTGAACGACCAATCCAGTTTATCTGCTGAGCTTTTACTCTTGCGGGATAATCCACCAAATCAAGGTCGTTTATTAATCTGTCGGCATAAGCGGTGATTTTGAGCATCCACTGGGATTTAACCTTGTGGATAACCTCACTGCCGCAACGCTCGCATACGCCGTTTACGACTTCTTCGTTTGCGAGAACGCACTTACAGGATGTACACCAGTTAACATTCATCTCTTTTTTATAGGCTAAACCGCGCTTAAAGAGCTGAAGGAAAATCCACTGTGTCCACTTGTAATAATCGGGGTCGGTTGTGTTTATCTCTCGGCTCCAGTCAAACGAAATACCAAGGGACTGGATTTGCTTTTTGAAACGCGCGATATTGTTCTTTGTTACGATTTCGGGATGAATATGATTTTTAATCGCGTAGTTCTCGGTAGGAAGTCCGAAAGCATCCCAACCGATTGGATAAAGAACATTATAGCCCTGCAAGCGTCTTTTACGCGCAACTGTATCAAGCGCGGTATAAGGACGCGGATGACCTACGTGAAGTCCCTGCCCCGAAGGATACGGGAACTCAATAAGCGCGTAGAACTTTTCTTTTGAGGTATCATCAGAGGCGTGAAAGACGCCCTTGTCCTCCCAGATTTTCTGCCATTTAGGCTCAACAGCCTTATGGTTGTACTTCATAAAATCACCTTCCGAATTAATCAGTTAATATATCCGATAAATCTACTTCCTTGCCATCCTGCCACAGGCGTTCAAGGTCGTAGAAATTTCTTGCTTCTTCATTAAACACACTTACGATAACGTCAGTATAATCGAGTAAAATCCAACTGTTTGAGCGATGCCCCTCAATATGATTAACTTTAATGCCAAGCTCACCCATTTTAAATTCCACTTCATCAGCCAGCGCCTTAACCTGTGTGCTGCTGCGTCCTGTAGCGAAAACCATATAATCGGCTAATACGGTTACATCAGTAACCTCGATTATTCTAATATCCTGACCGAGCTTTGTATCTAGTATTTTAGCAATTTTTACAGCCTGTTCATAAGTTGTCATTATAACAAACCTTTCTTTTCTAAACTAATTATTGTATCGTTATAACACGCCAGAGCGTTTGTATGTATTGTCAGCTTGCGCTTTGTTAAGTCGCTGATTGTAAATTGCAAGCCGAAGAGCATCGCGTCCTCTATGCACTCAAAAGCTTTTTGACGCATAATATCAACGCCGTCATAATCGCGCTCATCCGAAATAAAATCAGCGGTGAAAATAATTTTTTCGAGCAGCGACATTCCAGCTCTGCCCGTTGTATGATAACGGATTGAATTAATAATATCCTCGTCCTTAATGCCGAGCACATCACGAACATATACACTCCCCGCTATCGCGTGCCAAAGCTTTGAGGTGCCCTGTTCGACAGCGTCAAGTATTATACCACCGTCAAGCATTATTTGCAACATTTCATCCTTAGGGATTTCTTTGCAACAATCGTGAAGAATACCCGCAACCTCTGCTTTTTCTACATCCGCGCCGTAATGCTCAGCAAGCTCAACAGCAGCCTTTGCGACATTGACGCTGTGGATATAGCGCCTTTGACCCATTCGCTCTTTTATAAGGGATAGATATTCGGACTTATTCATACAATCACGCCCTTTATTATAATGAACTACGTTTTACTTTTCGGCAATCTTATAACAGGTTCGTCGGGATTTGGTCTGTATAGAACAAATTTTGAGCCTATTATCTGTACAGAATCGCTGTCGGTTTTCTCGGAAAGAATATCAGCCGCTTCACGTGGAGTTAAAGGACAATTTTCAAGACATTTACCTTTAATAATCTCACGCGCGGTTAAAGCGTCATCAACCTGTTTTACAATTTGTTCAGTCATTCCGCCTTTACCGACATATACAATCGTATCTATACTATTAGCTAAACCGCGCAAATAAGCGCGCTGTTTACTGGTCAGCATGTTTATCCTCCAAATATTTTTTTAGCTCCTGCTTAAAAGCTCTGAGCGCCTTTCCTCTATGACTCACTTTATCCTTTTCTTCAGATGTAAAGTTACCGAACGACACGCCATCATAAAGGAAAATCGGGTCGTAACCAAATCCGCCGTTGCCCTCGGGCTTTTGAGCAATCTCACCGTAACAATAATCCTCAACCTGTATAATATCACCGTTCGGGAAAACGCAGGTAATTGCGCAGGTGTAGTGAGCTCCTCTGTCTTTGATGCCTGCAAGCTTATTTAGTATTAATTCATTTTTATCTGTATCAGTCGCGTTTTTTTCTCCAAAACGAGCTGAATATATACCAGGCTCACCGTTCAGAGCGTCAACGCATATTCCAGAATCATCAGCTATTGCGGGCAAGCCTGATTTCTGGCATGCGGCGTAAGCTTTGATGTAGGAGTTATCTTTAAATGTCTCGCCGTTTTCTTCAACATCATCAAGGGATATTCCCTCTTGCTTAGCTGTAACGGCGTTTATTCCCAAAGGACTGAGAATACGCTCAAGTTCTATTAATTTTTTTTGATTATTTGTAGCAATAATATACTTCATAATTAACTGAAATCAAACAACGCTTTTGAAAATTCCTCGGGATCAAACGGCTGCAGGTCATCAATCTGTTCGCCTACGCCAATGAACTTAACGGGAACATCAAGCGTATTCTTAATAGCAAGAATAATTCCGCCCTTGGCTGTACCATCGAGCTTGGTTAAAACTATACCAGTGATACCTGTAGCTTCTTTAAAGTGCTCAACCTGAGAAACAGCATTCTGCCCAGTTGTAGCGTCGAGCACGAGCAGAACCTCTTTATCTGCGTCGGGCAGTTCTCTGTCAATAACTCTGTTAATTTTTGCGAGCTCATCCATAAGATGCTTTTTGTTATGAAGTCTGCCCGCTGTATCCGCAATAATAACATCCGCGCCTCTTGCCTTAGCGGCAGAGATAGAATCATAAACTACAGCTGCGGGGTCACTGCCCTCGTTTTGTTTGATTATATCACAGCCGCTTCTGTCAGCCCAGATTTCAAGCTGGTCAATAGCCGCCGCGCGGAAAGTATCGGCAGCCGCAAGCAATACCTTTTTGCCCTCGCTTTTGAAACGGTTAGCCATTTTGCCGATGGTTGTGGTTTTACCGACGCCGTTAACGCCGATTACCAGAATCACTGAAGGCTTGGTGTTAAGATTGAGTTCCTGACCGCCGGTCAGCATTTCGGTGACAACCTCCTGAAGAAGTCCGCGGATTTCTTCGGGGTCGGTTGTACCTTTTTCTTTTACTTTAATTTTTACTTTATCACATATTTCTTCAGCAGTGGCAACGCCGACATCACCCATCACAAGAAGCTCCTCAAGTTCTTCAAAAAGCTCCTCGTCAATTTTTGTGAATGACTTGAGCATAGAGTCAATCTGACCTATGACACTGTCACGCGTTTTTTTAAGACCTTCTTTTATCTTTTTAAAAAGCCCCATTATTCATCTTCCTTTTAATATTATTATATTCCAAGTTTTGCTGAAACCTCGCTTACTCTCAACTCAAGCAATTTGGAAACGCCCTCGTCCTGCATCGTAACGCCGTAGAGCACGTCGGCTTCTTCCATAGTACCGCGTCTGTGAGTGATGAGAATAAACTGAGTTTTGCCAGTAAGATTACGCACATACTGAGCGAAGCGGTCAACATTAACCTCGTCCAGCGCCGCCTCAATCTCGTCCATTACACAGAATGGAGCGGGACGAACTTTCATTATAGCGAAGTAAAGAGCAATCGCTACAAGCGCCTTTTCGCCGCCTGACAGAGCGTCGAGATGAACGACGATTTTTCCGGGTGGGTGGACGATTATGTCAATTCCGCTTGTGAGAATATCCTCGGGGTCAGTGAGTGAAAGCGATGCTGTACCTCCGCCGAACAATTCTTTGAATGTAAAAGTGAAGTTTCGGTTAATCTCCTCAAACGCCTTTATAAACTCCTCCTGCATTTGTTTGGTGAGGTCACTTATAAGACGCTCAATCTCTTTCTTGGATTTTTCAACATCCTCAACCTGAGCGCTTATGAATTCATATCTTTCGGATACCTCTTTATATTCCTCGATAGCGCCTACGTTGACGTTTCCGAGATTACGTATTTTAGATTTCAACTCATTAAGCCTTGTTTTCGCGGTTGAAATGTTTTCAATCTCAATGGCGTTATCTTCAGCCTCTTTCTTTGTGAGCTGATACTCCTCCCAAAGCTTGGAAATAATATTGTCATATTCCTTTTGAAGATTGATTTTTCTTTCTTCAAGTCTGGCAAGCTCTCTGCCCGCGAGCTCACGCTCACTGGTTTTATCCTTTTCGAGAGTTCTGAGCTCAACAGAGCGTTTTTCAAGATTATTCTTTTTATTATTAATTCTCTCTATATCGTTGTTAAGAGAATTAATTTTATCTTTTAATTCAGAAATATCGTTGTTATAAGAATCTATGCGCTGAAGCGTAGAGCTGATTAGATAATTATACTGACCAATATCAGCTCTAATCTGAGCCTTGCGGTTATCTCTGTCTTTTTCGGATGTCATAGCAAATGATATTTCAGAATTGAGCGTTTCAATATCCTTTTTAGCTGTAACAATCTCCAGGCGGATATTCTGTAGTTGCTCTGACATTTCCTCACGCTGCTCAGAGAGCTTAGAACGACTGCCTGTGATGTCATTCACAAGCGCCTCATACTCGGATATAGCTGAATTAATATCGTCAAGACCGCTTTTAGCCTTTTGTTCATCAGCCTTAAACTGTTCAATTCTGGACTTGCAGGACTCAACCTCTGACTTTGCGTTTTCGATAGCAGATTTTCTGTTATTCAAATCATTTTCGCAGGCTTTTGCCTCTGTAAGTATTCTGATTTGTTCCTGTTTAGAATTTGAGATCTCGGCTCTTGTCGCCTGAATATCGGCTTCGATAACAGTGTAGTCATCCAAAGCCTTTTGAGCGAGCTTTGCAGCTTCGTCAGCCTTAATCTGCAGCTGCTCGGCTTTCTTTTTGTTTTTTGTTATTTCACTCGCTCTTGATAACAAGCCCGACTTCTTGCCGAGGGAACCGCCCGTAAGAGAGCCGCCCGCGTTGACAACCTGACCGTCAAGAGTTACAACCTTAAACTTGTATCCATATTTTTTGGCAATAGAAGCGGCGCTGTTAATATCCTCGGCGACAACAATTCTGCCAAGTAAGGATTTTAGAATATTATCATACTCAGGTTTACAGGAACACAAATCTGAAGCTATCCCGATAAAACCATAGCAGTCATCAAGACCGTTTTCGTTCAAAAATTTCGGCTTAATCGTGTTTATCGGCAGGAATGTCGCGCGTCCGCCGTCAGTTTTCTTGAGATGAGATATTGCCGCTTTGGCATCTTGCTCTGTAGCAACAACAACATTCTGCATCGCAGCGCCTAAAGCAATCTCAACAGCGACGGTGTATTCCTCGGGCACCTCAATAATACGAGAGACAGGACCTCTGATGCCTTTAAGTCTGCCCTCTTTATAGCTCTTCATTACATTCTTAACGGAATATGAAAAGCCCTCCAGATTACGCTCTAAATCCTCAAGCAGTTTTACACGCCTTAGCGCTTCCTGAGCGTCAAGACCCAAAGTATCAGCCTGAACTTTAAGCTCATCACGTTTTTTACGGCGTGAATCAAGCTTGATCTCGAGACCTTTCAGAGAATTCGATAAAGAGTCAACTTTTTCATTTATCTCGTTAAGTTGAGTTTTATAATTCTCAAACATTTCAAGAGTAGTATCGTACTGCTCCTGCCTGTCTGTATTAGTGCTTAAAATGTCCTCAATTCTGGACTGAAGCTCGTTTACGGAAGTTACACTCGTCATCATTGTGACGCGGGCGTCAGCAGACTGAGCGGTAAGCTCGGCGAGTTTAGCGCTAAGCTCCTGAAGCTTATCGCTGCTGCGGCTCGAATCCGTATTAACTATATTAAGCTTATCGGAAGTTTCGTCATAGTCGTTTTGCTTACTTTCAATTAACGCTTTAAGCTCTTCGATTTTTGCTCTTTTTACACCAATATCGGTTAAAGCGTTTTCAGCGTCGTTGTCAACCTTCTCAATTTCGGTTTCAAGGCGCTTGATATTATCTTCGTTATGCTGAATATCATTTTCAGCAACTGATACCGAGGATTTTTTTGAGCTTATTTCTGCTTGAATATTGTTTATTTCCTCACGGATTGACTCAATTTTTGTAGAATACTCAGCGCTAGCAATATAGTTTTTCTCTGTTTCGAGCTGAATATTGTCAAGCTCTTTGTCGACGTTATCATGCTGAAGGCGAAAAATTTGGAGCTTGTCCTCTTCCTCTTTCAGAACCTTATTGCTGTTGTTTAAAGTATTTACCCACAAAGCAATTTCTATATTTTTCTTTTCGCCTGAGTATTCAAGGAATTTTTCGGCTTTTTTAGACTGAGTTTTAAGTGGTCCGACACGTTCCTCAAGCTCGGTTACAATATCTCTTAGTCTTAAAAGATTATCCTCTGTGTGCTTAAGTTTTCTTTCGGATTCAAGCTTTTTATATCGGTATCTTGAGATACCCGCCGCTTCCTCAAATATTTCTCGTCTGTCTTCGCTTTTAGATGAAACGATACTGTCAATTTTACCCTGACCTATCATCGAGTATCCGTCACGGCCGAGACCTGTATCCATAAATAGCTCGTTGACATCTTTAAGGCGAACCTGAGCGCCGTTTATAAGATACTCGCTGTCGCCGCTTCTGTAATATCGACGTGTAACGGCTACGTCATCGCCGTTATATGGCAGAAACCTGTCCTTGTTCTCAATATTCAGAGTAACCTCGGCGTAACCCTGAGCCTTTCGGTCATCGGTACCGTTAAAGACAACATCTTCCATTTTGGAGCAACGCAGACTTTTGGGCGATTGCTCGCCAAGCACCCAACGGATAGCGTCGCTTATATTGCTTTTACCTGATCCGTTAGGTCCTACTACAGAAGTCATACCTGTATCAAAGGTTAATTTAGTTTTATCGGGAAATGTCTTAAAGCCTTGAAGTTCAAGGGATTTTAAAAGCATTTAATCACCTTTTATCCTTTATATCTATATCATATTTACCAAGATTATTATCTTTTTTAATTGTTACGTTATATCCCATATCCGACAAAGCGTTTATATTTGACTTGTTCTGTCCGATTAGTTTTGAAACTGACGAGGGATTAACTGTTACAATTATATCTTTTGAAGCGATATTATTAATGTTTTTAAAGATTTTATCCAAAAAAATTTTATTCTCGCAGAGCTCTTTAAAAGCGGGATGATAATTATCACTTATACTGCCGTCTATAAGAGTATCACTGTAATGAAGACCGACACGAATAACATCAATATTATTTTCTTCAAACATTAATAATAGTTTTGAACATAAATCAACAGATTCATGGAGTGTATATGGGACATATTCGCCTGTTTGATAAAAAACAGCGAGTTCTGTATCCTTCATTGTAATTGTCGGATAAATTCTAACGCAATCAGGCTTGAGCGCGATAAAATCCACAGCGGTTTTTAAATCGCTTTGAAAATCAGCTTTATACAAGCCTGTCATCATCTGTAATCCAAGATTAAAAGAATATGATTTTATCAATTTACAGGCTTTGATAATATCGTCCTTGCTGTGTCCCCTTTTATTCGCTGATAAAACATTGTCATCAGTGGACTGCGCCCCAAGCTCTATGGTAGTTACGCCATAGCTTTTGAGTACAGATAAAATTTCATCGTCAATATAATCCGGGCGGGTAGATATTCTTATACCCTTAAATTTATTAATAAACGGTTTAACCGAATCCAACAGTGAAAGCATATACGCTCTGTCAATCGCGGTAAAACTGCCGCCGAAAAATGCAATCTCGTAATCAGAGCTTTTTTCGCCTAAATCATCGAGCGCTTTTAATATTGTAGCTTTAACGTCGTCAGGAGTCGGTTGATATGACTGTCCCGTAATACGTTTCTGATTGCAGAATGAACACTGATGCGGACATCCGTTATGCGGAATAAACAGCGCAATATTACCGTGTTTAATAGCCCATCAACTCCAAAGCTTCTCGAGCGGCGTTCTGTTCGGCTTCTTTCTTGCTTCTGCCGCCGCCCTTACCAATAACGTTGCTGTTTAAGCGCACCTCAAACACAAAATGCTTGTCGTGGTCGGGACCGCTCTCAGATACCAGCTTATAATCAATTCTCTCCCCAGGATTTTTCTGCACAATCTCCTGGAGAGTTGTTTTATAATCCTTGAAAGGCTTTTTATTCTGGCTCTTAATTTCGGGAATCACAAACCTGAGAATATGTTTTTTTGCGGGTTCCATACCTCCGTCAAGATAAATAGCGGCGATTACTGCTTCAAAAGCGTCAGATACTATTGACGGTCTATCAGCTCCTCCGCCGTTCTTTTCGCCTTTACTGAGATACAAATAGCTGCCAAGATTAATCATCTTGCCAAATTTATAGAGAGCTTTTTCGCATACAAGCGCAGAACGCAGCTTTGTAAGCTCACCCTCGGGTAATTCGGGACAATTCTCGTATATGTATTCCGCGACAACAATCGAAAGCACAGCGTCGCCTAAAAATTCAAGGCGCTCGTTATGCTTGACGTTGCTTCCCTTATGCTCATTAGCGAATGATGAATGAGTCAACGCCTGTCGCAAAAGGTTTTTATTATTAAAGGTATAATTAATCTGTTTTTCAAAGTCTTTCATCTTTTATCCTATTGCTTTTGATATTTCCGAAATAACGTTGCCATCTACATAATCTTTAGTCAAACGAATGGCGTTTTTAAAGGTTTTTGCTTTGGAACTGCCGTGAGCCTTGAAAACAGGCTTAGCTGTACCCATAATCGGCGCTCCGCCAACTTCGTCATAATCAAATTCTTTAGCCATAGCTTTTAAATCGGACATAATGAGTCCAGCGGCAATTTTATTCTTAAAACTCTTTGTAAAAAGGCCTTTGACTTTCTTCAACAAAGCTTTAGCGACACCCTCATAGGTTTTGAGAATCATATTACCTGTGAATCCGTCGCATACGCATACATCGCATACACCGTAGGGCAAATCTCTCGCTTCAACGTTACCTACAAAGTTGAGGTCTGAATCTTTTAATAACGCGTAGGTATTATGCTGGAGCTCCAAGCCCTTGTGCTCCTCTGTACCAACATTAGCGAGTCCTACTCTGGGTTTATTAATTTTCATTACCTTTTCCATATAAGCCGAAGCCATTACAGCGTACTGCATAAGCATCTCGGGACGACTCTCAAGATTAGCTCCAGCGTCAATAAGCATAAAATAACCGCCGCCAAAATGCGGAAGCACTGGCGCGAAAGCAGGTCTTTTAACCTTCTTGATACGCTTAACGATAAGAGTGCCGCCAACACATATAGCCCCACTGTTGCCAGCGCTGACAATAGCGTCACCCTTACCTTCAGCAAGTAATTTCATACCAACCGAAAGAGAGCTGTCAGGCTTCTTTTTTAGAACAGAATCGGCGTCCTCGTCTGTCGCGATTACTTCACTGGCGTGAAAAATCTCCATTTTAGAAATATCAATACTGTTGTCAGCGGCGGTTTTCTCGATTCTGACCTTATCGCCTACAAGAATAATGTCAACATTGTATTCTGCGGCGGCTTCAGCAGAACCTTTTACGATTTCTAAGGGAGCGTTGTCGCCGCCCATAGCGTCTACAATAATTTTCATATAATCACGCTTTCTTCAATGTAATTTTCTAAATCCTTTAGAGCGCGGTCAGCGTAAGCTTGTCCGCGTTCCTGTTTATTTCTCGGACGATTTTCAAGCTCGGGAATAATACCGAAATTGGCGCCCATCGGCTGAAAATCAACAACGGATTCATCTGAAATATATCTGGAAAGGCAGCCAATCATTGTGGTGTCAGGCAGCAACAGGCTGTCCTGTCCATTGTATCTTCTCGCGGCGTTGATACCCGCGATTATACCTGATGACGCGCTTTCCATATAACCCTCAACGCCAGTAATCTGACCAGCGAAAAAGATATTATTATTTACTTTTGTACTGAAATCAAAGTTGAGTACCTTGGGCGAATTTAAAAATGTATTGCGGTGCATTACTCCGTAACGAACAAACTCGGCGTATTTAAGCGCGGGAATCAGTCCGAAAACACGTTTTTGTTCGGGAAATTTCAAATTAGTTTGAAATCCTACAAGATTAAACATCGTACCCGAGGCGTTTTCCTTACGAAGCTGCAACACGGCCCACGGACGATGACCTGTACGCGGGTCAGTCAGACCGACAGGCTTCATTGGACCGAAACGAATTGTATCGTAACCGCGCTGCGCCATAACCTCAATCGGCATACATCCCTCATAAACCTTAGGATCGCGTACGTCAAAATCATGAACGGGAGCGCGCTCGGCGCTTACCAACGCATCATAGAATACTTCATATTCCTCTTTATTCAGCGGACAGTTGAGATAATCCGTGCCGTCTCCTTTGCCGTATCTGGACTCAAAGAACGCGCGGTTCATATCGATACTATCAAAGGTAACAATCGGGGCCGCCGCGTCAAAAAACGAGAGCGCCTCACCATATTTCGAGTAAATCGTTTTAGCGAAATCATCCGAAGTCAGCGGGCCTGTAGCGATAACGGTTATTTCATCATCTGGAAAATCAGTAATCTCTCGATTAATTAGAGTAATCTTGTCATCCGCCATTAAAGTATCAGTAATATACTTTGAAAACACATCTCTGTCCACGGCTAAAGCGCCGCCCGCGGGAACGCGTGAATAGTCGGCTGCTTTAAGCAAAAGAGAGTCTAAACGACGCATCTCAGCTTTTAACAAGCCAGCAGCTGACGAAACTCTGTCCGCCTTAAACGAGTTTGAGCAAACAAGCTCCGCAAGCATAGATGACTTATGAGCGGGACTCATTTTTGTAGGCTTCATTTCATAAATATTTACATCAATACCTCGTTTTGCGATTTGATAAGCCGCCTCACAGCCTGCAAGACCAGCGCCGATTACGTTGATACTCACTTGGATTTAACGGCTTTTTCGTAGCCGCAATCTTTATTTTCACAGAACAGAATCTGTTTTTTACCTTTTTTCTTAAACAATACTTCACCACAATTGGGGCATCTTTCGTTCGTTGGCTCGTTCCAGGATACAAAATCACAATTGGGATAATTGCTGCAACCATAGAAAACAGTTTTGCGCTTAGTCTGCTTGGTGATTACATCGCCATCGCCGCACTTGGGGCATTTAATACCTGTTTTCTGAACATATTTTTTAACATTCTTACACTCGGGATAACCGGGGCACGCGATAAATTTACCGTATCTGCCGACTTTGATAACCATATTGCGTCCGCACTTTTCACAGATAATATCTGTTTTATCCTCTTCGAGCTGAATCTTAACGCCGTCCATATCAGTTTTGGCTTTGGCTAAAGTCTTTTCAAAATCCTTATAGAAATCGTCAATAAGAGCTCTCCACTCAACATCACCGCTTTCTACAGTATCGAGACTCTGCTCCATCTGAGCGGTAAACTTAAGGTTTACAATCTTCGGGAAGCGCTCCTTCATAAGCTTAACCATAGCCTCGCCAAGCTCTGTGGGTACAAGAACCTTGCTCTCGCGTTTTACATACTCACGACTTGTAATTGTCGATATTGTAGCGGCGTAGGTAGAAGGTCTGCCTATACCATTCTCCTCAAGTGTTTTAATTAGAGAAGCCTCTGTATATCTCGGCGGAGCCTGTGTAAAGTGCTGATTAGGCACAATTTCTCTCTTGCGAACACTCATACCCTTTTCGAGAGGCGGAAGCTCCAGAGATTTCTCCTCAGCGGTATCCTTGCTCTCGGTATAAAGCATAGTAAAACCGTCGAAGTCCACAGTATAACCCGAAGCCTTAAATACATATCCGTTACCTTCAATATCAGCTCTTGTGGTTTTCTGAACACAATCAGACATCTGAGAAGCTACAAAACGCTTCCAGATAAGATTATAGAGTTTATATTGGTCACTTGTAAGGTTATGCTTTATTTTATCAGGCTCAAGCGACGGCATAGTAGGTCTGATAGCCTCGTGTCCGTCCTGAGCGTTAGAGCGTGATTTAAAGAATCTGGGCTTTGAGGGCAGATATTTATCGCCATAATTAGCTCCGATATAATTAGTGACCTCGGAAATAGCCTGATTAGAGATTCTGAGAGAATCGGTTCTCATATATGTGATAAGACCCGTAGCGCCGAGTTCATCAATTTCGATACCCTCATAAAGCTCCTGCGCTACTTTCATAGTCCTTCTGGACTGGAAGCCCAGCTTACGCGAAGCCTCCTGCTGTAATGTCGAGGTGATAAACGGCGGAGCGGGAGATTTTTTGCGGGTTCCGTGCTTTACTTCTGTAACCGTATATTCAGCGTTCTCGAGTTCAGAGAGTATTTTTTCAGCCTGTTCCTGGTTCTTTATCTTCTCTTTGCCCAGATATAACGTAGCGGGGAAAGATTTACGCGAACCCTTGGGAATGAATTTGGCGTCGATTGTCCAGTATTCCTCTGGTTTAAACGCGCGGATTTCCTCTTCTCTGTCAACAATAATTCTGACAGCCACAGACTGAACACGTCCAGCGGACATACCGCGGCGAATTTTCTGGGATACAAAAGGACTGAGCTTGTAACCGACCAGACGGTCGAGAACACGCCTTGCCTGCTGAGCGTTTACAAGATTAAGATTGATACTGCGCGGCGATTCCATACCGTTTTTGACGCCGGTTTTTGTGATTTCGTTGAATTCGACTCGGTTATTCTCATTTAAATCCAAATCAAGAATATATGCCAAATGCCAGGATATAGCCTCACCCTCACGGTCAGGGTCAGTCGCGAGAAATACTTTATCGCATGACTCAGCCTGGCTCTTGATATCTTTGACTAGAGATTCTTTACCTTTAATGATTGAATAATTAGGCTCGTAATTATTCTTAATATCTACACTAAGTCGAGCGTTAGGCAGGTCACGAACATGACCCATAGACGCGATTACATCGTAATCTTTACCTAAATACTTTTTGATAGTCTTCGCCTTTGCGGGCGACTCAACAATAACTAAGTTAGACATAATACCTCCAAATTAGTATAATATATAGCTTCTACCCTGTACGCATTTTATCAGCTTTTTAACTTCAAGCACAGTAAGGATAGATGAGATTTTATAAACAGGGAGCTTTGTTATTTCCGAAATCTTATCAATATGGATAGGTTCGTTGTTGATTGAATAATATACCTTTTTTTCGTCCTCAGATAGATTTAAGCCCTCTTTATGAACAGGCGCCTCGGACAAATCATTTGTCCTCAGACCGTTTATATTGTCGGGAGCCTTGCCCTTTACGGGAATAACATCAACTTCTTCATCAATGCTGTTAAGCTCGGGCGCTAACTCCTCGGTAACATAGATATTATCAAAATCATCAATTATATCTTTATAGTCAGTCACAAGCTTCGCGACTCTGTCTTTGATAAGCTCATTTGTGCCAAAAAAGTGTGGATCGGCGGGACCAGCGAGCGCGAAAATCTTTTTATCGGGATTCTGTTCAAGCGCTGAGTTCACGGTAATAAGCGCTCCGCTCTTTTTACTTGCCTCAACAACAAGAATACCGTCCGAAAAAGCCGAAATAATCCTGTTGCGCTGAGGAAAATGAAAAGCATACGGCTCTGTATCAGGCGGATACTCTGACACTACCGCGCCTCTGAAAGTTATATCGCTTCTCATTTTAGCGTTCTCACGAAGATAGTCATAATTAATCCCGCAACCGAGAACACAGACTGTGACACCCTCAGCAGCCAACGCGCCAAGATGAGCTGAACAATCAATTCCCAAAGCGCCTCCGCTGATAATAGTTACGCCGCACTTGGCTAAATTATACGAAAAGCCGTGCGCGGTCCTTATACCATACATTGACGCTTTTCTGGTACCTACCACGCCGATAGTCAACCTGTCATCAACATCGGGCAACATCCCCGAAACATACAAAACCGCGGGCGGATCGTCAATATCAAGAAGGCATCTTGGATAATACGGATTATCAATCGAAATAATTTCATAACAATACTTATTGCATTTTGAAATTATTTCATCAGCAATTGAGAAATCTGTAGATAAAAGCTTATTAATCTCGGAATTAGAAAACAATCCCGAAAGCCTCCACTCGGATTCTCCGCCTTTAAAGAAATCCTCTGTATCATCATATATTTCGAGGAGCTGTTTTGCTTTTGGCGTACAATAGCCGACAGCCTGAGTAAACCATATCCAATATCTTATATCAGTCATTTAACCATTTCCCACATAATGATGCTCGCGGCAACCGAAGCGTTCAGGCTCTCAGCTCTGCCCTTCATCGGAATTGTAAACGACAAAGAACAAGCGTCGACTGTAGATTTTTTTAGTCCGTTAGCTTCGTTGCCTATAACAACACATGATGCTCTATCTCTGAAACTGATTTCGGTAAGCTTTTTCGCGTCGGAATTAACTACAGCCGCATAAGAATCAATATTTTGATACTCTTTCAAAAAATCAGCTATATTATCCGTGACACAATATGATAATCTAAAAACAGCGCCCATACTCCCCCTGACGACTTTAGGTGAGTATATATCACAGCAGTCAGCAGACATAATAACGCCGTCAATACCAACAGCCTCGGCTGTTCTTAAAATTGTGCCGAGGTTTGAAGGATCCTGAATATTATCAAGCGCCAAAAATTTACCGTTACATTTTATTTTATCAAATAGAGTAGGATTGTCAAGGGCTTTTATAACACAAAGTATTCCCTGAGGCGATTTGGTGTCAGAAATCCGAGAAAACAAAGCGTCGGGAACAATATATGATTTATCTGCTTTACATACGAGCTCATCAATAAGCTCGGGATAATTATCAAGCGCGCTGTCTGATATAACAAGCGAAGAAATATCAGCGTCGGATACCAGCGCGTCCTCACAAAGGCGAGCGCCCTCAGCGATGAATTCTCGGCATTCACCACGATAACCGGCGGATTTCATCAGTTTATTAATATGTTTAATTAGAGGATTATCCTTGGCTGAAATACGTTTCATAATATCACCGAATGTAATAAAAACTTATAATCAATAAAATAGCAAAAGCGTTTGGAAAACTCCAAACGCAATTACGTTTTATTATTTTGCAGCCTTAGCCTGCTCTACGAGCGATGTGAAAGCGGCGGGATCCGAAATAGCGATTTCGGAAAGCATCTTACGGTTAAGCGTAATACCAGCTTTTTTAAGACCGTTCATAAATGTTGAATAGTTAACGCCGTTAGCCTTACAAGCGGCTGAGATACGTGTAATCCAAAGACGACGGAAATCTCTCTTCTTCTGCTTACGTCCGATATAAGCGTAGTTACCTGATTTATTAACCGCCTGCTTAGCCATTTTAAAATGTCTTGATTTAGCTCCAAAATAGCCCTTAGCAAGCTTTAATACTTTTTTTCTTCTTTTGCGAGTAGCCATCGCGCCTTTAACTCGTGCCATATTTATTACCTCCGTTCAGTTAGAAATCAATAATTATTTATAGGGAATCAGACGTTTGATCTGAGCCACGTTGGTCTTATCAGCACAAACTGTTTTGCGAAGACCTCTCTTACGTTTTGTTGTTTTTTTGTTAAGAATGTGAGATTTGTTGGCGTGAGCGCGAATAACCTTACCATTCTTGGAGAGCTTAAAGCGTTTTTTAGCTCCGCTGTGTGTTTTAATCTTAGGCATAATATTTATCCTCCTTAACTATAATTTACTTATTTGGCTTTGGTGAAAGAAACATAACCATATTGCGGCCTTCAACCTTTGAGGGTTTAGCAACAGTAGCGTATTCCTCGCAAGCTTCTGAAAAGCGATTCATAAGATCATAGCCGAATTCAGTGTGACCCATTTCACGTCCTCTGAAACGAATTGAAACCTTAACCTTATCACCGTGCTTCAAAAACTTAATCGCGTTATTAAGCTTGGTGTTGAAATCATGAGTATCAATATTAAGTGACAGTCTGACTTCTTTGGTTTCAATAATCTTCTGGTTTTTTCTGGCTTCTTTTTCTTTTTTTGCTTTTTCAAACTTGTACTTACCGTAATCCATAATCTTGCACACAGGCGGTTTAGCCTGAGGCGCGATTTTTACGAGATCAAGGTCTTCTTTTGCCGCTAAATCAAGAGCCTGCTCGGACGACATAATGCCGAGCTGTTCTCCGCTCGCGCTGATAACTCTGAGTTCGCTGTCGCGGATATCCTCATTGATTTGAATGTCCTGTTTCTTGCTGATAACAAAGCACCTCCATATGGAAAATAGAAAAAATAAATGCGGACAGAATTCCGTCCGCATTACAATACAAATATAAACAACTAAGTTCATCAGTATTGACCCGTGCAGACGACACCCCACAGGTGAAAGCATTACTGCCTTACTTTATTTTACCAATGTATTATATAACAAATATATTAGGTTGTCAAGACTTTTTTACAAGGCTATAAATCAAGTCGGCGATTCTTTGTGAGGAATTGCCATCGAGATTATCAAAGAACATATCTCTGAACGCGGGTATTCTATCCGCTTCGTAGTCTTCTTCAAGAATAGCTGTAATGAGTTCATCCTCACTCTTGCAGATTTTACCGGGGATATTAGCCTCAAAATCAAAATAGAAGTCTCTGTCTTTGATATAGCTCTTAAGGTCAAAAGCATAGAAAAGCATCGGAACCTCAAGCAGCGAAGCCTCAAATACAAGCGATGAGTAGTCGGTAATGATAACATCAGAAATAAAGAGCAAATCATTGATTTCTGAGTTTTCGGAAAGGTCAATAACTCTGTCTTTATATTTTTCGGGAATATAATGCTGCTCAGTTACAAACGGATGATGCTTGATAATAATAGCGTAATCATCCCCAAGCTTTTTGCAAACCTTATTAACGTCAAACAAGTCAATTGGATAGTAAGCGGATTCCTTGACGTTGCCTCTGAATGTAGGTGCAAAAAGAATTATTTTTTTATCCTTCAAATCTGGATATTCTTTATAGAATTTTTTAATAAAGTTTTCTTTATATTCTTTATCAAACAGCACGTCTGTTCTGGCGATACCTGTTGGTATTACATTATCTGTAGCAATACCAAAGCCTTCCGAGTGACATTTCTTGCAATACTCAGAACTGACAGTAACATAATCATAAGAACGGTGCATCCTTGTTTTTTGAGGAGAACCCTTTGGTTTACCCAAACGTGTAAAGCCAAAAGTTTTAAACGCGCCGCAGGCATGCCAAAGCTGAACAATCTTAGTCTCGGGTTTAAGGTCAAGTAAGTGAATTTGTGGTGTAAACTCATCAAGTACAATAACTTTACTTGTAGCGCAAGCTTCGCCGAATTCCTTAATCTGCTCTTTTGTCATGAACCTGAATGTGTTGGTGTTGAACAAAAACTGAATGTCAAGATCCTTATGCTCTTTAAGCTTATTATATACAAACTCAAAGTTGCCAGATATTTCATTTCTACGTGCTGAATAGAATGTGACGCGGTTTTCAACGACGTTTTTCTTTTTGTTGCGTTTATACGCTTTGCGAATCGCTCTTCTCTTGAATCTAACTTTCGAGAAATTCTCACGACAAACCGTTGACATTCTATATACAACATAAGACGCGAGACGCACGAGCTTATTCTCCGCGCTGATTCTCGAAGGCATATTGATATAGCCTGTGAAAGTCAGCAATCCCATAACAATATAAATAGGAACAAGCGGAATTGATAAAAGAAAAGCGACCTTCTTTAAGAGTGAATCAAAAAGAACAACGAATTTTTGCTTTTTAATATCTTTTTTAATCGCCTTAGGATTAACGGTAAAATCAATATGATTATCTGTAATCTTACAACTATAAAAGTTATTGTCCTGTTCAAAAAACTCGGGCTGAATCTTTACGGGAATCTTTTCTTCATAAAAACCTGCACAGCTTAAATTGATATACATTTGAAAAGGAAGGTTTTTCATTCGGGTTTTCCAGAAAATATAATTCAGGAAATAGGTGTACTCCCCTTTAAACATTATTTTTCCATCAACACGTGTAATATTATTAGCCTTGATTACAAATGGAATTCTTCTGTCTTCATTTCCGTTTTCAAAATAAAGAATGACCTTCGGTGTAGATAAAGTATCTTCATCAAAAGAAGAATCCAAAAACTCACCCGATATTCCAAGTGTTAAATTTTGGTTTTCAATATTAACGTTATCTACAGATAATTTGTATTGCAACCCCAATTCCTCCAAAACACAATCTATATTACTTAACTAAGCTGTAAAAAACTCTTACAGCTTCATCGAGAGGATATTTTTTACCATAAACAGACGAAGAACCGGCAACAAAAATATCGGCTCCGTTCTCTCTCATTTCAACACAGTGATCCCAGCTCACATTGCCGTCAACCTCTATTTTTATATCCTTACCCGAAGCGACGACCAATTCTTTAAGCTTCTTGAGCCTTTCCATGCTCTTAGGAGCCAAAGGCTGACCCGCGAATCCGGGGTAAACAGTCATAAGCAAAAAGGCGTCAACCTCACTGAAGAAGTCTTTCACTACTTCAACAGGAGTATCGGGGCTTATAGCAAGACACGGCGAAGCTCCGCGGGAACGTATATCGGCAAGAACCTTGTGCGCGTCCTCACAAGCCTCATAATGCACCGATACCATATCACCCTTCGAAATCTCCATAGCGTCAAAGAATTGCTGAGGTTCAAAAGCCATAATGTGGATATCTCTGCGAATGGTTCTCATTGGTTTTTTAAAGCTTTTGACCATATTTGTATCAAAAGTTATATTTGGAACAAACTTGTTGTCCATAAAATCAATATGAAGAAACTCAACGCCTAAGGAATCAAGCATTTCAATCTCATCATAAAGATGTAATAAATCAGCACACATCACTGATGGTGATAACATTCCGCCCATAATTCACCTTTAGTCGATTACGACCATTACCTTACTATAAAACTCTTTGCCTTCTTTCATAATTTCAAGGCCTTTATCCATATCCTCAAGGCTGAATTTATGAGTAATCAGCGGCTTAACGCTAACGGCTCCCGAAGACATAGCGTCTACAACAATAGCCCAGTCACTCTGGGGAGTATTATTGTAAGCCGAATTCCATGTGCCGAAAATTTTAAGCTGCTTTCTCAAAATCTGCCAGTAAGTGTTTTGAGCAAAGGTAAAGTCGCCGTGAGGATTACCGACAAATATAACCTTACCGCCGGAGCAAACGCTGTCAAGACAGTTATTAGCGGTTACAGCGATACCGACAGCCTCAATAGCGATATCAGCACCGTTGCCGTTAGTCTGCTCCATAACCCACTCAATAGGATCGCCGTGAGAAGCGTTGAAATAATCATAGAAGCCAAGGCTCTCGATAAAATCATAATTATTCATATCAGTGCCGACAAGAAGAACCTTGCCAGCGCCCCACGCTTTAGCCCACTGAGCAATAAGCATACCGATTGTACCGGGTCCATAAATCACTACAGTATCGCCGATCTCAACACCGGCTCTTCTTAAAGCGTGAAGAGCAACCGCTGTCGGCTCAGCCATAGCGGCTTCCTCAAATGAAACATTATCCGCTATCGGAACAAGATTCCATACGGGAACTCTTACATATTCCGCGAAAGCTCCGTCGGAACGCGAACCAAGATAGTCATAGTTTTTGCAGGTTTCATACACGCCTTTGTTGCAGCTTGTACATTCTCTGCAAGGAATCAATGGAAAAACCGCCGCGCGGGTTCCGATGTACTTTTCGTTTTCTTTAGTAGCCGCGGCAACAACCTCGCCCGCGAACTCATGACCCGGGATTGTCGGAAAATGATAAGTTCCGTTAACAAAAATTCTCGGAATATCAGAGCCGCAGATTCCGCAGGCTTTAACCCTCATCAAAACCTCATCGGGCTTAAGTTCGGGAATCGGATAATCCTCATATCTTAAATCTCCTACCGCGTGCAGTACTCTGGCTTTCATAGTATCCACAGTTTTCCCTCCTATCAGGAATTAATTATAGTTTCAAAAGTTTCTAAATCTTCTATTGTAGTAATCTTAAAATTGCGCTCACTGCCCTCAACCAATCTGATTTTCATACCATGGCGATATGCAATCTCGCTGCTGCCGGCAGTAGAGGCAATTTCTTCATCGGTAACTGAATTATGAATATCAAGATATTCCCTGAATTTAAAACTCTCAGGAGCCTGTCCAGCGAAAAGCTCGGAACGTTTTAGAAGCTTATAAATAGATTTGCCGTCTTTGCTCTGATATACAGTATCCTTAACGGTTATTACAGGCATAGCTCCATCGTCCTCAACAGCGCCCAACAGACAATCAGAAATAATCTTATCGGAAACCAAAGGACGAGCAGCGTCATGTATAATACAAACCGTAGTATCAGGAGCGTTCTTCTCGGTTGATTTCAGCCCGTTATAAATAGAATGCTGTCGTGTTTCGCCCGCGGGAGCATAACCGCAGACTTTTGAAATGCCGAATTTCTCAACATTTTCTTCTACATAATCCTTCCATTCATCGCTGACAACTATAACTACATTGTCTATTTCATTATGTTTTTCAAAAATTTCAAGACAATAAACGATAATAGGTTTATCCCCTACCATAAGATATTGCTTAGGACGGTCGACGCCCATTCGACTTCCAACTCCGCCCGCAAGAATAATAGCTGTATTCATAATTCACCTCCGAGGCACTTTTAATAATTTTACCAAAAATAGTGAATAAAGTCAATAAAAACGACTTTTTTCTCTGCTGTTTTACAATTAATTTTAGTATAATCTTTACGCATAATACTGTCAATTTTTGTAAAAAGAATGTAACTTTTAAAATATATAATACATTCTTGATTTAAAACAGCATTTATGATAGTATTTATTCGGATGTGATGCATATGAATAAAGAAGCAATATACGCGATAAAAAAGACATCGAGCGGGCTCGGTTTTATGCTGTTTATTTCGTCAGCTTCGATGTATATTCTTACATTGATTATATCAGTATTCTTATATAATCGCCTGGATACATCTTCTATACTCTTGCTGAATATTGTTATTTCAATAATCAGTTTATTCTTGGTCAGCTTTTTTTATTGCTGGTTTTCAAAAACGGATTTAGGTGAGGTTATCAAGGTTAAGTGGGTAAAACTGGAGCTAGCTCTCCCCCTCATCTTTATTGCTATAGCAATATCTTTTACAGCGGACTATCTGACTGACATTATACAAAACAATTTTTCAATTTTCGGTATAAAAAACAGTGTTGACTTATCAACTGAAAGCAGCACTCCTTTTGAGAGTTTTTTGAATATTGTTTCAGTTTGTGTTATTCCAGCTCTTGTAGAGGAGTTCCTTTTCAGAGGAATTGTGCTTGGAAAGCTCAGATTCTTCGGTGAATCATTCGCGTTATTTATGTCGTCAATGCTTTTCGCTTTGATGCACGGCAATATCATACAAATACCGTTCGCTTTTATTGTAGGTCTTTCTTTAGCGTTTATTAATATAAAAACAAATTCGATTCTCCCGTGTATTATTGTTCATTTTCTGATTAATTTCAGAAGCGTATTTGTTTCTATTTTATTAGATAATAATCTAGTAGCCGAAAACATTTTAAATAATGTATATTTAATAATACTGTTTGTACTTTTCGTGATGGGTATACTCAGCGCGGCGATACTAAGCAAAAGAAAAAACTTCTTCAAAACAGAGGAAAAGGCAGAATATCCTTTCAGAACAACATTTAGAGCTTCAATATTTTCAGTAGGAATGATATTCTTTCTGATTCATTGTTTGACAACAACATTACAATCACTCTCAATCAGTTTTTTACCTGATAGTTTATTCAGTGGATTTTAAAATGAAACACGAAGATTATATGAGAATAGCCCTATCAGAAGCCGAGAAAGCGTATCAGCTCGGTGAAATACCGATAGGCGCGGTTATTACAAAGGGAAATGAAATAGTATCAACAGCCTATAACAGACGCGAAACTGGCAAAAACGCTCTGTTTCACGCTGAAACCGAGGCGATATACAAAGCATGCGAGAAACTCGGCGGCTGGCGGTTATGGGAATGCAGCCTTTATGTCACGCTTGAGCCCTGCCCTATGTGCGCGGGAGCAATTGTAAACGCCAGAATACCCGAGGTGTTTTTCGGAGCCTATGATGTAAAAAACGGCGCGTGTTCTTCTAATCTACACATATTTAATATGACAAATAACTTCAGACCTAATTATATCGGAGGAATACTTGAAGAAGAATGCAGCGGATTAATAAAAAAATTCTTTATAGATATGAGAAACGGGTTGGCGCATTAGCGTCAACCCGTTTGATTAAGCATATTAAATTAAGCTCTGTCGAAAAATCTCATATTACCGCTTGAAGTAACAAAGGTCTGGCTCTCGTGCCAATCACTTGAAACCATATCTGAAGAATAGAAGTAGAGGATTCTGTGATCAACCGCTCTTCCGTCGCTGTCAAAGATATAAGATACAGCGCTCTTAACAGCGGATGAAGGAGTATTGTTAGTCGAAGCGTCATAACCATATGTACCGATGATGCTTTCGACAGATGTAGTGCCTGATTCAACCATACTGTCATGAACAGCCTGAGCGACAAGTGCGCAGCAATCATAGCCGTTTCCGCCTGCCTCACCCATTACAAGACCTTCTAAAAGAGTTCTCTCGTAATCGCTGAGTTCAATATGAGTTCCAGATACCGTTGAAGCAGCAGCTTCGGTTACGGCTTCTGTCTCAGCCTCAGTTTCGGGTTCAGTCTCGGGAGCATCTGTGACTTCTTCTGTTTCGGGCTCTGTAGCCTCTGTAGTCACGGGCTCGGTTGTCTGAGCGACAGTTTCTTCAGTCGCTTTAGTCTTTTTGACTTTGGCTTCTTTCTTTTCAGTTTCGGCAACGATAGCATTACTTAATACTTCTGTGTCGCCTACACTGATTGTAGGTTTCTGTCCGTCAGATACAGCGGCAACATTCTGCACTAAGCTGATGCTGGGAATAACAATTGCCGATAAAACAATAAAAGCTGTTAATATCAACGAACCGATTTTTGAATACTTCTTAACCTTGTTTTCAGGTTTAGAGTTTTTTCTGTCTGTACTTTTTGTACTATTGTTTTTTAAATGCTTATAATTTGAACTTCTCAAAATCTTTTCCTCCTATCGAGTTACGCTCTAAATCACTACGCAATCTTTAGCAAGTAAATTAAATTGATCGTTCACACAATTTTCATTGGCGATATTAAAACACATATTTTCAAAAAAATCAAGTTACAACGCGGGTTTCAAAGATTAAATACGGTTACAACGGTAACATTCTGTAATTTTATTTCTTTAAAGAGAAAATAAACTTATACACAATTAACAAAAAGAATTACCCTTGTATAAAAGTTTTTTTAACAAGGCAGAAATGCAAAAAAATCAAAATTTATTGAAAAAACGGCGTTTTTTGCGCTCTGAACGCCTGAATTCACCCTCTGAACTAACCAGTATCGTATCCTCTCCAATCAATTCTATTCTATCCCAAGGAATTACGCAATCGTCCTTTCTGCCTAATAAACCGAACAATTTGAACCTTCCGTATATTATAATAGCGCATACCCGCGCATCACGGGTGTTCACATCTAAATCGTCTACATATCCTATTCTGCAACCGTTACGGCTGTTTATTACCTCTTTATTCCTTAATTGTGATAAACTGCAATTCATAAATATTCATTCCTTTGTTGACTTTTAAAAACGTATTTATTATAATTAATATGTAAGAATATATAAATATATGATTCGGAGGCAGTTATGAGCAAATACGGTGATTATGTTCTTTTCACAGATTCCACCTGTGATTTACCTAACAATATGGCTGAAGATATGAATATAAAGGTTATGGCCATGGGCTTTCTTATGGAAGAAAAGGCGTATAACCATTATCTTGACGCGCGCGAAATGAGCCTCGATGAATTCTACAAAAAGCTCAAATCAGGCATTCAGTCTCAGACTACACAGATTGCTTTTAACAGCTATACCGATTATTGGGAGCCGTATCTTAAAGCGGGCAAAGATATTGTATACATCTCTTTTACCTCGGGTTTAAGCGGAACATACAACACAAGCAAAATAGCCGCCAGAGACCTTCTTGAAAACTATCCCGACAGAAGCATCACGATTATTGATTCTCTGTGCGCCAGCGCGGGCCAGGGAGCATTAATGTATTATGTCGGTAACAAGTATAAAAACGAAAAGCCCTCAAGCGAAGAGCTCGTGGCATACGCTGAGAATATAAAGCTTAAGATATGCCATTGGTTTGTTGTTGATGATATTGACCAGCTCAAACGCGGAGGCAGAATATCAGGCGTTACCGCCACATTCGCTAAGGCGCTTCAGATAAAGCCTGTCCTCAGTCTTGACAACGAGGGCAAGCTTATAAATGTAGGTAAGATTCGCGGTAACAACAACGTAAACGACTTGCTTATTAAAAAAATGAAACAGGACGCTGAAAATTACAAAAGTCAGACAGTATTTGTTGCTCACGCTGATAATATTGAAGGCGCTAAGGAACTTAAAAAGGAGCTCAAAGGTCTGGTTAATGATGTATTAATCTTTGACATTGGTCCTGTTATCGGCACACATGTCGGCTCTGGAATGCTTGCGCTTGTTTTTCTAGGAAAAAGAAATCTGGAAATGTAATACTATAAAGTTAAGGCACGATTCAAAATGAATCGTGCCTTATTCAGTTTTGTAGTTTATCAACAAACTGTTCGAGTTTTTTAGATGTATAATTTAAAACTTTATTTGATAAGTCATTAATAATATCTATCGCGGAGAGCTCGATGTTCTCCGCTTTTTCTTTTACGCTTTTATTTTTTGATTTATCTTTGTTCATATTCCTCATTTATAATAGTTCATCATTGCCATTGTACCTACGCCGATAAAGGCACCTATAAAAACTCCTGATATTACATTAAAGAACATTTTACACTCCCCTATTATGACAGAGTATTCAGCACTGGGGTGAGATAATTAATATATGCAAACGGTATATATTGACGTATTTGTTTTTATAAATATATTTGAAGATTTTTTATTATTACTCGCCGTAAAGCGCATTTTGAGGCTTAACGCTAAATACTACCGCATAATACTTGGCAGCGCTGTAGGCGGGTTATTAAGCTTAACAGCATTAAAAGACCTTCCATTTATATTAAATATTATTCTTAAACTCTGTGAAGCAAGTTTTATCGTACTTGTTTCCTTTGGTTATAAGAATCGTAAAGCATTTTTAAAAAACACAGCTTTGCTTATTATTATCACGTTTCTTGTCAGCGGAGCGCTGATATGTTTTTATCTAGCGCTTAAACCTAGCGGAATGGCGATAATAAACAATACCATATATTTTAATATCTCTCCCTTGTTATTGATTATTTTAACCCTCGGGATTTATTTTATTCTGTTGTTATTCAAAAAAATTTTCAAGAATCACAGCAAAACTGAATTAATAAAAAATGTTGAAGTTTATTATAATAATCAACACTATAAAGTAAAATGCAAAGTTGACAGCGGATTGAATATAAAAGAACCGTTTTCCGGCAGCAGCGTTATTATCATTGAAAAAAGCTCAATTGATAATATAACAGACAAAACCAAATGCAGAATAATTCCTTTTAAAAGCCTTGGCGGAAACGGAATAATATGGGGATTTAAAGCTGATAAAGTTGTTGTTGATAATAAAGACACTGATGAGGAAATATATATCGGTATAACTGATAAGCAATTCAATTCGGAATATAATGGACTTATTCCGATAAACATAACTGGAGAATAAAAAATGAAACTTTTTAGAATCAAAGCATTATTATCAAAGTTATTTATAACTGACGATGAGATATATTATATTAACGGCAGCGAAACCCTTCCTCCTCCATTACGCAAAGATGAAGAAGCTGAAATAATGGATAAAATACGATTAGGTGACGACAGCGGCAAAGAAAAGCTGATTGTCCATAATCTAAGGCTTGTAGTATATATCGCCAAACGCTTTGAAAGCGCGGGCGCGAACATAGAAGATTTAATATCGATAGGAACAATCGGACTTATAAAAGCAGTCAACACTTTTAAACCAGATAAAAAAATAAAACTTGCTACATACGCCTCAAGATGTATCGAAAATGAAATACTGATGTTTTTAAGAAAAAGCAGTCAGCTCAAAAATGAGGTGAGTATTGACGAACCGCTCAACACCGACTGGGACGGAAACGAACTATTGTTATGCGATGTGCTAGGTTCTGATCCTGATATAATTAACAGAAACATTGAAAACGAAATCGAGTGCAGTCAATTGCTAAAAGCTGTTTCAAAGCTCAACAACCGCGAGTCGCTTATTATGGAAATGCGGTTCGGACTTAACGGAAAGAAAGAGCACACTCAAAAAGAAGTCGCCGATAAGCTTGGCATATCTCAATCATATATATCAAGACTAGAAAAGAAAATAATAAAAAAATTAAAAAGAGAATTGGAGAAAGTTGTTTAAAAAAGGCTGGCTAAAAAGCCAGCCCCTTAATCTACGTTCCCATTGTCATTAGTTTCGTCTGTAACGTCTCCGTCAGTGTTGCTCATCATATCGCTGACAGATTTAGATACGGTTTCACCCGCGTCAGACACAAGCTTTTCGGCTTCGCTGCCCGCGTTATCCACATTGTTTTCACCACAGCTCGTAAATGAAAACGCCGCAATCAAAGCGACTGACAACAGCGCGATTAATCTTTTCATATTATCACCTTTATATATAGAAATTACCGTTCCAACGGAACGGTAATAGCATTTGTATTTATTCTATTTTTATTCATTTTTATTAAGATGATCTATTAAATCATCAATCTTATAGGAAGCTATAACATTATCATCCTTAAACTCGGAAATAATAAATGAGCCGTCGGTATCAAGGGTAATACCTTTACCTTGTTTTTTGCCGTTGACATAATTACCGAGGAAGATAAAGTCTCCATCCTTGTCAAAACGAGCGCCCAAGCCGTCGGGAGTATTGTTGTTCCACTTTCCGATATGAGCGGAACCGTCGGAGCCTCTGAAACCTACACCGAAACCCTGGCGGGCGTTCGACAACCAGTTACCTACATAATTAAGTCTTCCGTCTTTATAATAGAAAGCGCCGAACCCGTCACGTTTATCGTTCTTATACTCACCCTCATAAGCTGTCGTGCCTGAAGAAGTAATTGTTCTTCCAAAGCCGTCGCGCTGCCTGCTTTCGTTTAATTCGCCAAAGTACTTATATACTTCACCGGAGCTGCCGATAGTGATGTCGGGTTCTTTTTCTTCTTTGTCATACACCTCAACATCAGAATCGTCAAACTTCTCTTCAAAATCGTTTTGGGGCTTTTCTTTAATTTCATTGAACGGAGCATTGGTTTCATAATGCAGAGGATTACCGTTCTCATCAGATAAATACTCCGCCTCGGAAACATCAAAGGTTTTGTTAAGATTGCGGTTGAGATTAAAATCTACCGCGTCAAAATCAAATCCTCCAAGATTGCTTACAGAAGAATCGTGAATAAGTGTTTTTGAAATAAACTTATTATTTGGAACAGAATTGAAATATAAAAACCCCTTATCTGAATAAGCCAATACAGAATAATCGCCGTTCTCGGGCATATCTGTTTTGGGATATAAAAAAGACTTAATCTTGCTGTCAGGGGCATTATGGATTTTCACTATAACAGGCTTATCATCAATAACAGAGGGATATAATACATATTCAGGATAATCGCTGTTCTCATATAAATACTCGGATTTAATCCAGATATGCTCAAAATTATAATACTCTCGTTTGAATACGTTGCCCTTATGGTTAAAAGTATTAACCCTGTAAAGATTAACCCCGCATGTTTCAGCATTCTGATAAAGTTCACCGTTTTTGTTAAACTTCCAGCTTAAAGGTTCGCCGTTGACCATATTATAAATGAAAAAATATGTTTTATTATCAATATACTGAACAGAACGATTTGACTGAGGCTCAAGATTGCTGTTAAAAAAATTAGCTCTTATACCTGCAAGAAAATCATCGGTAAAATCAAGTACATCAAATTTTTCAAATGTTATTCCAAAATAAACAAAACCGTTTTCCATACTAAATCCTTTTAATAAGCCGCCGCGTAAAGCGACGGCTTAAACTGCGTTAGATAATTAAATTGAAATTGTCTTAGCTATTTTATAAAGCTTCTCGTCAAATACGCGAGGCATATTTAAAGCTTCGGTAATATCATAATCGACAATCTCACCGTTATGCATAGCGACAACACGGTTGCCCTTACCCTCATAGAGCAAATCTACAGCCTTATGTCCCATCATCGACGCGACAACACGATCTCTGAGCGTCGGTGAACCGCCGCGCTGAACGTGTCCGAGGATAGTAGCTCTTGTTTCAATTCCCAAACGCTGTTCAATATACTTAGCCATATCGACAACGCCGCCTACGCCCTCGGCAACAATAATAATAAAATGCTGCTTGCCTGTCTTTTGGGTATCAATAATACGCTCAATAACATCTTTTTCTATATTATAATGAACCTCAGGAACAAGAATCGCTGTAGCGCCACAGGCAATACCTACCTGCAAGGCAATATCGCCGCAACGTCTGCCCATAACTTCAACTATAGAACAACGGTCGTGAGACTGAGCTGTATCACGAATTTTATCTATCATCTGGATAGCTGTATTCATAGCGGTATCAAAACCGATTGTATATTCAGAGCAGGCAATATCATTATCAATAGTTCCCGGAACACCGATGCAGTTAACTCCAGCGTTCGTAAGCGCTCTGGCTCCAGCGAAAGAACCGTCACCGCCGATTACTACAACACCAGTGATTCCAAGCTCCTGGCAATGCTTGGCGGCTTTTTTCTGACCTTCAAGAGTTCTGAACTCCTCGCTGCGCGCTGTATAGAGCATAGTACCGCCGTTGCCGATAATATCAGATACAGAACGAAGGTTCATCTGCTCAACATCACCGTTCAATAAGCCGTTATATCCTCTGTACACACCGTATACATCCATACCTTTCGCGATAGCTGAACGTACGACAGCGCGAACCGCGGCATTCATACCCGGAGCGTCTCCTCCGCTTGTTAAAACAGCAATTTTCTTTTTACTCATATCCAGCCCTCCTGTGGAAAACTATTAATTCTTATTAATTATAATACAATTCGACAGCAAATACAATAGAATAATAAAATTTTTAATACTTAAAATACATATAAACCTGACAATTAAGCATACCGTTATATAATTTTCGGCGTTTATCGGCTTTCCTGCCGAATACTTTTTCAAAATCATCATCAGGACTTATTATAGTATATGATTTTCCTTTTTGCTTTACAAACTTTTCGCCCATTATCTTATAGAGCTCTTCAGCCTCATTTACATCCAGAAGTCTTTCTCCGTATGGCGGATTGACAATAATAGTTTCAAAATCCTTGTCAAACTCAAAATCACAAATATCGCGTTTTATAAAATTAATTCTATCCACTACGCCCGCTATTTGAGCGTTGCTTTTCGCGATAGCTAAAGCATTATTGTCAATATCATAACCGATAGCTTTAAAATCGCAATCATAATTAATGAGAGAAATGGCTTTTTCACGTTCATCCTTCCAGATTTCAGCGGGAATTTGACTCCAGTTCTCAGCCGAAAAACTTCGATTTAAACCCGGGGCAATCCTCAAAGCTTTCATAGCGGCTTCTATCAGTATTGTTCCGCTGCCGCACATTGGATCTACTACAAAGTGATTTGGTCTTACACGTGCTAAATCAACCATGGCGGCGGCTAAGGTTTCTTTAATCGGAGCGTCATTTGAGTCAGCGCGATAACCTCTTTTGTGAAGTCCCAGGCCAGAAGTGTCCAGCATAACGCTTAGTCTATCGTTAATAATCAAAAATTTAATCTGATGAACAGCTCCGATTTCATCAAACCAGTTAACACCGTATTTTGACGATAATCTATCTGCTACGGCTTTCTTTATAATCCTTTGACAATCGGATACGGAATGAATTTTTGAACTAAGACATCTTCCCTGAACAGGGAAAGCGTCATTCTTAGAAATGAAGTTTTCCCAAGGAATGTTTTTTACTCCTTCAAAAACATCATCAAAACTACAGGCTGAAAACTCATCAAGCAAAATCATTATACGCTCAGCATAACGCGAAATAAGGTTAGCTTTAACGAGAGTTCTAAAATCGCCGCTAAAAATCACTCTGCCGTTTTCCGCTTTGACAGATTCAATGCCGTTAAATTTTAATTCATTGGCGCATATGCCCTCTAAGCCGAAAAGACAAGGCGCCGCGAATATCAGTTTTTCCATTTATACTCCTAAAAAAACAGAGCTGACCAAAAAGCCAGCCCATAAATTATTTTTTTGAACCGTGTCCCCTTCGGCTATATCCTCTGGATTCTCCTGAGGAACGCTTTAAATCGGATATTTTATCTTCGCTTCTTCTCTTGAAAGACAACATCATATCCTCGAAGGACGAGCTATTATTTTGGGTATCATTTTGCCACTCATAATCGCCGGGACTTGTAACTGGAGGAGCAGGCGTATAAGGCTGCTTTTTTGATTTAGGTTTATAATAAGCCTTATCGGGTTTAGGAATAGCTTGTTTAATTGATAAGGCTATCTTTTGATTTTCAACCGATACTACTTTAACCTTAACGGTATCGCCGATTTTTAAAACCTCATTAATATCATTAACAAACCCTCGGGACACCTCAGAGATATGTACCATACCTGTCTTTCCATCAGGCAAATCGACAAAAGCTCCGAATTTAGTAATCCCCGAAACCTTTCCTTCAATTATTGAGTTTACTTCAATTATATTATTACCCATTATCAGTCCCCGGAGATATTAACAAATACCCTTTCTCCGTTTTTCACATAGTCTAAATCTTCACGCGCGATTTTCTCAATATACTCGTTTAAGTCATCGCCTTTATAGTTTTTGACAGTATCATAATAATCATTCTTGATTTCAAGAATATCTATCTGATGTTTAATGCTCGCGAGTTTTTCTCGCTTTTGATTATACTCAACACTTTTGCTGATAATAGAATATGAAGCCCAAATCAAAAAAACAAATCCGACAATATAAAGCAAAAGAAACTTTTTATTAAGTCTTTTCTTTTTTGGTCTTATTATCTTTATATTTTCGAATTCAGGATTAGGACTTGGATTTTCTTTTTTTCTTCGATACATAAATATTAACCTTATCCTTTATTTTCATACACATACTTTTACATTTATTTAATCTATTATACATTATTTTTCGGATAATTTTCAATAGCTTTGCGCTAATTTTTTTGATTTTTTTAATTATTGGCTCATATATTTTATCCAGCAGCTTTCTTAATGTAAAATAAAACGCGAAAAAACCAAGCGATTCTCCCGCAATAACAAATAAACGTACACTCCCCTCAATATATATGAGGCAAAACAAATATGTAACAAGTGATACAAAAATCATAAACACAATATCACAAGTAAAATAATAAGCTGGTTTTGAAAAGCCTATCTTATGAATCAACCTTACAGGTTCATAAATCACAGCTATAGCCAATCCTAATAAAATAGAAAAGCAAAAAGCCCTCAGAAGCTCAAGAAGCGTAAACTCCATCAGCTGAACAATCTCTGCATAAATGATTTTGAGCTTTTATTATCTGTATATCTCAAAGAGTCAACGCATCCGTCAATCTCTACCTCTCCCGTATCAAGGTCAAGCTTGCTGATATGAAGATCAGAGCCGCTGACAATCAGATTGCCAAGCGAAGTAATTACACTGACAGAATCCTCGTTGAACCCTAAAACATCATCAACGCCAGTCAGGCTGAGTTTTTTTCGGTTATCCATAATAATACTGTGGGGCTTTTTTGACAAATTTTCCGACATAATAATACCTCCATATTCTTTTAATTATATGGAGGATACAAAATAATTATGTTGTTGTTTCGTACATTTCTGACGCGTTTTCTTTTGTGGCGTGTTCATTTATCTTGGAAACTTTCACCTTAAGCTCTTTTGTCCCGAAGCTTATGGTTATGATGTCGCCCTCTTTAATGTTATATGAAGCTCTGGCAATTTTGCCGTTAACAATAACACGACCAGCGTCACAAGCCTCATTGGCTACTGTGCGTCGTTTAATCAGGCGCGATACTTTTAAATATTTATCAAGTCTCATATTATCACCATTAATTCTAATAAAATAACAGGGGCTGACTAAAGCCAGCCCCTAAAGCACAAATAAGATTATTTGTTAACAGCGTCCTTGAAAGCCTTACCAGCCTTGAAAGCGGGAACCTTGGAAGCAGCAATCTCAATCTTATTGCCTGTTCTGGGATCAACGCCTGTGCGAGCGTTTCTCTGGCGCTGCTCAAATGTGCCGAAGCCAACGAGCTGAACCTTATCGCCCTTAGCGATAGCATCTACGATAGTATCAACTGTAGCGGAAACAGCCTTCTCAGCGTCTTTCTTAGAAATACCTGTTGTCTCTGCAACTGCAGCAATTAATTCTGTTTTGTTCATAGTTTTTTTCCTCCAAAAATTTATTTAACTTCATCCCAAAGGGAATTAAGTTCATCAATTGTAGCCGTTTTAATGTCAATATCTCTTTTTTGAGCAAGTTCCTCAAGAGAAGTGAAACGGCTTGTAAACTTATCACACGCGTCATAGAGTGCTTTTTCGCTGTCAACTTTTAAGAATCTCGAAACGTTGACTACAGAAAAAAGTAAATCGCCAAGTTCTTCAGCTATATCAGCCTGATTATTTTCGGCAACTGCCTGCTTGAGCTCAGAGAGCTCCTCGGGAATCTTTTCCATAGCGTCTTCGGCGTTATCCCAGTCAAATCCTACCTTAGCGGCTTTCTTTTGGATTTTTTCGGCACGCATTAATGACGGTAAAGATCTGGAAACACTGAGCATAGCCTCGCTCTGGCGCTGCTGTGATTTGGTTTTCATCTTTACGTCATCCCAGCTCTTTAGAGCCTCATCACTGTTATCGGCTTTTACATCACCGAAAACGTGAGGATGACGGATAACGAGTTTTTTGCAAACATCGTTGATAACGTCGTTAATATCAAAGGCGTTCTCTTCAGCAGCCATCTCGCTGTGGAACACAACCTGTAATAAAACGTCGCCCAACTCTTCCTTCATCAATTCATTATCTTTGTTATCAATAGCCTCGATAACTTCGTATGTTTCCTCAATGAAGTTTGAGCGTATACTCTCGTGAGTCTGAACCCTGTCCCAGGGGCATCCGTCGGGAGCTCGAAGGAATTTCATAATCTCAATCAAATCATTAAAATCATAAGATTTTTTGTTAATTAAATCCAATTGAAAAACTCCTCTCAAACGGCTGAGTTCCCATCAGCATTGATATTTTACCCTATAAGGTGGTATTTTGCAAGCAAAGTTACAATTTTTTCACCTTTTGGCAGGAATATAAGCTCATTTCGGGTGAATGTCTTTAAAATTAACAAGAATGTAACATATATAATTCCCGCAAGTAAAATTGAAATCAACGCGGCGGGTATCATCGGCATAACCTTAGACAGGAAAAAGTACGCAAAATAGGCTCCTACAGCGCATATAACCGACGAAACAGCGGGTTTAATAACGGTGGAAACAAAGTTAGGCATTACTCCTGAATACTTCACAAGCAGGTACATTGCCGCTATAAGAATAAACAAGTGTGACACAAGAGTACCCACAGCACCGCCCTGAATGTTTATTGACGGAATACGTACAAAAAGGAAAGTTGAAATTACCTTTAAAACAATTCCGATACTAAACAAATATAATGGTATTCTAACTTTTCCTATACCCTGCAGCATAGAACAAAGCGGAGTGACGCAAGACATAACAAGAGCGGCAAAGCCCATTACCATAAGCACCTGAGCTCCTATTATCGCCTGTGTATCACTGACATAAACAATATCCATTATAGGTTTAGCCAAAGCTACAAGCCCTAAGGAAGCGGGCAGCGCGAACAGCATTGTAAGCCTGAGAACGCTCTCGATAGATGTTTTAAGCTCCTTTTTATTACCTTTTGTCCACGCACTTGTAACGTTAGGCATAGCTGACGTACCGAACACCTGAGTAACCGCGGTAACAAGCTGCATAAGAGGAGTAGCGGCTCCGTAGCATCCCCACAGAGTGGTATGGAGAGTTATATTATCAGCGTTTTTTGTCAAAGTATCGGACAGATTAACGCCCATAGCCTTGTATTGGTCGACAATCTCCTGACCGTGAGAGAGCGCGAGACTATGAAGAACATTCTGAATGATAAGAGAATCAAAGAATGTACCTATATTCATAACCAACGCTGTTAGTCCGATAGGAATAGCGGTTTTGACTATGATAATAAAAGTTTCTTTTTTGGCGCGCGCGTCAACTGAGGAAACAAGATATTCCTTTGGAATACCGTCTCCACCGACTTTATAGCGTATAATCAGATACAACAGCGATACAACGCTGCCCAAAACAATACCCGCAATCGCTCCCGCGACGGAAAACGCCATAATTGTATTATAGGCTTCTTCCTTGGCGCCTGACTCAAAGGAAAGACCAAAGACGGTACCTGTGCTTTCGAACTGGTCTTTACCAATTTTCAGAATAATAAAAGCGATTAAAAGGCCAAAAACAAGCTTGCCGCCCGCTTCGAAAATCTCGGAAATGGCGGTCGGATTCATATTACGCTGGCCTTCAAAATAGCCTCGGAAGATTGAAACAAAGCAGCCTACAAGAATCGAGGGCGAAAGCATAAGCATCGCGTAGATTGAATATGGTGATTGAATTGTATTTACATATATAAAGCTGCCGCCAAACATTAACAGAAAACATACGGTACCCATTACCGCGAAAAACGGAATGGAAACCTTGTATATCTGTTTGACGTCTTTATATCTTTTTTCGGAGATACTCTCCGAAATCAGTCTTGATATAGCGATAGGAAAGCCCGCGGTAGCGACCGTAAATATCGGTATATAAATCTCGTACGCGTTATTATAAAGACCTGTACCAAACGCGGCGTAGCTGTCGCCGAAATACGAAAACAGATTACTAAGCAGTATTTTGTCGACAAAACCGAAGATTTTGACAATAACCATACTGAAAGTAAGCACCGCCGCGCCCTTAAGAAAGGTCGAAGAAGCGTCGCTCTTGGCGTTTTCTATCGCGTTAAACTTTTTTGCCAAGCTAGTTCACCAGAATTATTCTTCTGTATTATCGATTTTTTCAGCGTTTACGGGTGTGCCGCACTTAAAACAGTATTCAGCGCCTTTAATAAGCTCTGTTCCGCATTTAGCGCACTTGGGAGCGGGCTCCTTAGGAATAGCCTCGCCGCAAACATAGCAAAAAGCAGCGTTTTTGTTGAGTTTCTGTCCGCAATTCGGGCATTTAACGCTGTTGCGTGAAGCCGCGAGAATCTTCTCAACATCATCAATATTCTGCTTTACATCAGAGATTTCAGCCTTGATAGCCTCAAGCTCCTCATCAGCAGCTTCGTTATAAAAAGCCTCGCCGAGAGCCTGATACTGCTTGTTGAGATCAGAACGCAGACTAGCCAGAGTAATTCTGAGCTTGCTCAAATCATAGAGCTCTCCTGCTTTTTTACTTACCGCTGAAGCGGCGGATTTCGCGTTAACTACTACATCGTCAAAAATTGCCATAGTAATAACTTCCTTTCTGAATTTTTATTAGATTATATCACTGTGATAATAAAATATCAATCAGTATTTAGCGTAAAATGTATATATTTTTTGCTTTCTTTCAAGCTGTTCGTTAAAACGATCTATATATTCATACGGATATTTAAAATTAAATATTCGCTCGAGATAAGTTGTGCCAAAACGTTTGAGCTTGGTGACAGCTCCAGCTCCGCAACCCAGGATTGTATGCGTTTCATCCATTACGTAGATATTATACAGACTCTCAAAGCCCTTTTTTGACCAACCTGTGTTTTCAAGATTACCAACCATTCTACTCTGTCTGTATAAATAATATGGAATATAATCATTCTCAAACAGCTTTTCATTAGCGTACGAAAGCATTTTGGCTGTGTTAACAGCATCGTCACGATTAATAGATGTGCCGTTTTGAGTAAGATCGGCGCTTCGCTTTATAGAAAGCGTATGGACTGTAACGCATTCGGGATTGAGATTAATTATTTTGTCAAGAGTGTTTTTAAAACTATCGACAGTATCTGTCGGCAAGCCCGCTATAAGGTCGGTGTTGATGCTTTTAAAACCGATTCGGCGCGCAAGCTCATAAGCTTCTATTGTCTGCTCGGCTGTATGGCGCCTGCCCACAGCCTCAAGGACATTATTGTTGAGAGTTTGTGGATTAATTGAGATACGCTCTACTTTATTTTCTTTTAGAGAATAAAGTTTTTCAGGTGTTATTGTATCAGGTCTACCCGCCTCAACGGTAAACTCGCGGCAGAACGACATATCAAAGCACTCATTAACTACAGACAATATCTTGTTTAACTGTTCAGCGGATAAAGATGTAGGGGTACCGCCGCCCATATATACAGTTTCGAGACGCAAGTTCAAATCAGAAGCTATTTGAGCTGCGCGCCTGAGTTCATCACATAACAATTTAACATACGGCTCTACCAGATGCTTTGAACGCTCAATAGTGCTTTGTACAAATGAACAGTAGTGACAGCGAGACGGACAAAAGGGAATAGAAATATACAGACTAAAAGATTCTTCAGTTGATAAATCTATTATCTTTTTTTCTGTCTTTTCGGTTATTTTTGTGAGTTTTAGCTTTTCATCGCTGACAAAAAGCTTATTCTTAAAATACTCGTCGGCTTCACTCTCGGTCGTAGTTTCTTTGAGATGGCGATATAGCTTTACGGGACGTACGCCCGTAATCATTCCCCACGGCGGAGTAACAGAGGTAAGCTCACAAAGAATTTTATAGAGCATTTCGCAGAGCATACGCTCATCTTCGGTGTCGTCGGTCACTGAAGCGTATGTACTGTCAAGAAACTCACCGACTTTCACCTCAACATAAAGCTTTTCGTTTCGAAAAGCTTTAATATAAGGTTCGGTAAATACTTCGGAATTTTTTATTACCGTTATCTTTTCGTTCGGATAAAAGAGCCGAGTCAGATTCTCGAGCTCATAATGAAACGGGTGATTGATATACAGATTCATACTACACCCTGCTCATTAACGGGTTATATTTGCGCTCGCGGTCGAGAGTAGTCATAAAACCGTGACCTGGGAAAACATTATAATCTCTGTCAAGGTTTTTTAAGCGACGAATTGAATCAATCATCTCATCATCATTACCCGTGGGTAAATCGGTTCTGCCGTAGCTGTCCCTGAACAAGGTATCGCCGCAGATTATATTATCATCAAATATATAACATCCCGAATCTTTTGTGTGGCCAGGTGTATGGATATATTTAATCTCAGTCTCACCAAGTTTAAAAGTATCGTTGTCATTAAGAAGAATATCACCGTTAAACGGTTTTATCTCAGGTAAATCAGGGTGAAAAGCCGAATGATTAAGAGTATTGTCTTTTAAAAACTTATCAGTGTATTTACCGCATACTATATTTACATTGAATTTTTCGGAAAGCTGTCTGGCGTAACCGATATGGTCGTAGTGACCATGGGTAATTATAATGAACTTTAATTCTCCAGTAGAATTATTGATTTCATCAATAAGCGCGTCGCTCTTATCCCCGGGGTCAACGACAGCCATATCGCCAGTCGCTTCGTCAGTAAGCAAAAAGCAATTGGTCATTACAGGTCCTACTGTAACGTATTTAATATCAATCATTTTAGCTCCTCCGAATCAATTACGAGTGTAACGGGACCGTCGTTTAAAAGCTCAACCTTCATATCAGCGCCAAATTCACCTGTCTGAACCTCTACCCCGTTTTTGCGCATTTCATCACAGAAAAACTCATATAAGGGTTCTGAAACATCGGGACGCGCCGCGTTGATAAAACTGGGGCGACGACCGTGAGAGCAGTCAGCATAAAGCGTAAAATTAGAAACAACAATAACAGAACCGCCTACATCGCTGAGCGAAAGATTCATTTTATCGTTTTCATCGGTAAATATTCTGAGCCCCGATACCTTTTTTGCGAGTTTGACGGCGTCAGCCTCGGTATCGCCGTTTTTAACACCGAGTAAAAGCAGAAAACCCTTTTCGATTGAAGCTGATGTTTTACCGTCAATAGTAACCTTACAGCCGTTTACAAGTTGAAGAACAACTCTCATATCTTTACCTTTCTTATACTAAAATCTTCTTATTGATACTATGTCACGAATAGCGTCAAGACGTTTTATTACCGTATCAAGATGCTCACGGTTCTGAACCTCTATAGTAGCGGTAATAATAGCCTGACCATTGTTAATCTGGCGTGTATTCAGGTTATGAATAAATATTCTCATAGATGAAAGCGCTAACGTTACATCGGCAAGTACACCCGTTCTGTCAACACATATGATTTCAAGAGTTGAGCGGAAGTTATCGGCGACTGTATCCTCCCAACGAACTTTAACATATCTTTCGGGTTCTTCGGCGCGCGATATATCTACAGGAACATTAGGACAGTTGCGCTTATGAATAGAAACACCGAAACCTCGTGTAATATATCCGATAATATCGTCACCGGGGAGCGGATTGCAACAATGCGAGAATTTTATTAAGCAATCCTCCATACCTTCAACAACAACGCCTGATTTAGCGTGACGAGGTCTGTGTTGCGCGGGGCGCTGAATGATTACTTCGTCATTGTCAACAGGCATATACTTATTATTATACTCCTCACGGATTCGAGGCATAACTTTCCAAAGCTGCATACCGCCGTATCCGATTGAGGCGTATAAATCCTGAACAGTATTAAACTTGTTCTTCTTAAGCATAAACTTAAGCAAATCCTCAAGCTGGTCATCGTCTAGAACAATACCGCTGTGTTTGAGCTCGCGCTCGAGCATAGCCTTGCCCTCAACAATATTCTCGTCACGTTTTTCACGCTTGAACCATTGTCTGATTTTTGAGCGGGCGGATGAGGTTTTGCATATTTCTATCCAGTCACGGCGAGGATGACTGTCTTTCTGAGTAAGAATCTCACAGATTTCGCCAGTATTAAGCTTATAATCTATGGGTACAATTCTTTTATCAACCTTGGCGCCAACCATATGGTTGCCAACTTCGGTATGAATAAGGTACGCTAAATCAATAACAGTAGCGCCCTCAGGAAGGTTGAAAACATCTCCCTTTGGCGAAAAGACATATACCTCGCGCTGAGCGAAGTCGTTGCGGATATTACGGATAATATCGGTATTATCGTCGGTATCAATCTGAGCCGCGAGAACATCTTTGATTCTCTTGATGTTTTCGTCAAGCTCTTTAGCCTTTTTGTTGTTGAGAATTTTTGTGAAGCCAAGCTTATATTTCCAATGCGCCGCGATTCCGTTTTCAGCGGTATTGTGCATTTCCCATGTACGAATCTGTACCTCAAAGGGAATACCCTCGCTGTCAATTACGGTTGTGTGAAGCGATTGGTACATATTAGGCTTCGGCGTTGAAATATAGTCCTTGAAACGGTTGGGGATCGGAGTGTAGAGGTCGTGAATAACACCGAGGATATTATAACAGTCTTTAATCTCGTCAACAATAATTCGAAGCGCGAAGAAATCATAAATCTGGTCTATAGTCTTATTTCGCATATATGTTTTGCGATAGATGCTGTTTATGCTTTTTACTCTGCCATAGACTGAAATCTTGTTATGATTCATCTTTGAGGCTTTTACGATTTCTTTCTTTTTGCGTTCGATAAACTTGTCGCGCTCATCCTCTTTGAGCAAAAGTGCTTGCTCAATTTCGGCATAAGCGACAGGGTCAAGATACCTGAGTGATAAATCTTCAAGCTCCTCTTTGACGGCAGTCATACCGAGGCGGTGAGCAATAGGAGCGAAAACCTCCATATTTTCTCTGGATTTATCACGGCGCTTCTGCTCTGGCATACACTCGATTGTACGCATATTATGAATCCTGTCGGCGAGCTTTACGATGATTACACGAATATCGTTCGACATAGCTATGAGCATTTTTCTAACGTTTTCAGCCTGCTGTTCCTCGCGACTATAGAGTTTAATTTTAGAAATTTTCGTTACGCCGTCTACAATATTCGCGACGTCCTTGCCGAATTCTTTTCGTACTGACTCTGTAGTGTAATCGGTATCCTCAACAACATCATGCAAAAGTGCGGCGAGAATACTGTCGGTGTCCATTCCCCAGCCCGCTATAATACACGCGACAGAGGTTGGATGAAGAATATATGGTATACCGGAGATTCGGCGCTGGTCGCCGTGGGCTTGTTCAGCCAGATTATATGCTTTTTGAATCTTTTTAACGTCATAGTTATTATTGCTTTTCTTGATAATATCAAGAAGCTCGTCAAAATCCTGATAATGAACTACATCGTCATATTTACCCATTCCGATACACCTCCTTTAGATTCTTTATTATTTCCGCGTCGTCGAGGTTAACCTTGGAACTAACCTCAAGCATTTTAATTGAACACTTTTTCAAATCCTCATACAGCGCGATTAAACCGAGGTCGTTCATAGCCTCAAGGATAACACGCATTTTTCCGTAAGAAATGTTCGCTTTAAGATTATGAGTCAAAACATCGATATGTATGTTCTCAGAGTTATCAATCTTTTTTAATGCTCTGTAAACTACGGCAAAAGCATTTCTGTCAGGGATAATTGAAAGCAAGTCGCTTTTAGAAATATCCTCGCCAACACAAAAACCGTCAAATATTCTACCGCTGAGAATATACTCAGTATTATCAATATCTGAAAATTTAATATCTTTAATTATAACCGAAAGATTCTCGCTGCCGTGAAATTCATTAATGTCAAGCACAACAGCAATATCTACAACATCTCCTATTTTGTACGGGAATTCCTGAGTAGAACACTTGAACTTCATAGCGTTAATGTATTTGCCTCCGCTCAAAAAAGATATACGAAGATGAGAGTTGTTTTTAACGGGAGTTACAGAGCAAATACTCATATTGCTGAACTGAAACACAGGAGTGGGATTACCAGCGCCGAACGGCTGTAAAACACTAAGCTCCTTTACAAGCTCAACATCAACAAAAGAAGGATTAAGCTTGCAATCAATTTTCAAAACATTTACGGGCATCTCGGGGTACTTTGCGGCATACTCGTTTATACGCCTGTGAAATTCATCAATATTATCCGACAACAGCCCGAGTCCGCAAGCCATAGTATGACCGCCAAAGTGCGTAAGAATATCCGAGCATGAATTAACAGCTGACCAAAGGTCAAAGCCTTCAACAGACCTTCCCGAGCCGTTAGCTTCTACTCCGTCACGAGAAATAATTATACAAGGCTTTCCGTAGATTTCTTTAATTCTGGAGCTGACGATACCTACAACGCCCTTTTTCCAGCCTTCTCCGTCAATAACGATTACTCTATCCTGTACAAGCGATGGATTTTGCGCTACTTTTTTATTAATCTCTTGTAAAATAAATTTTTCTATTCTCTGACGCTCGGTGTTATCCTCTGAAAGCTTTTCCGCTATTTCAAAGGCTCTTTCATAATCCTCAGTCAGAAGCAGAGATACACTGTCCTTTGAAAGTCCGAGACGGCCAACGGCGTTGATTCTGGGAACCAAAGTAAAGCTGACATTACCCGCTGTAACTTCCTTATCTTTAAGACCAGATACATCAACAAGCGCTCTTATGCCAACTCTGTCGCCGTTGTTAATACTAGCAAGTCCTCGTTTCACAAACACACGGTTTTCGTCAGTTAATGATACAATATCGCCGATTGTACCCAGACACACTAAGTCAGAATAATTATCGAGCAGCATTTCAAGGTCAGCGTACTCGCCCTCAATAGCGTAAACAAGTTTAAAAGCTACGCCGACGCCTGAAATTAATTTGAATCTGCTTGGACAATCATCACGGTGAGGGTCTACAACAGCTACAGCGTCAGGTAAGATTTCGCTCGGCATATGATGGTCTGTGATTACTATATCTATACCAAAAGACTTCGCGTAATCAACCTCTTCAACTGCGGATATGCCCGTATCAACCGTTACAATCAGCTTTACGCCACTATTATTCAGCAAATCCAGCGCGGATTTATGCATTCCGTAACCTTCGCTTTCACGGTCAGGAATATAATACATTACATCCGCGCACAAGGTTTCGAGGTATGAATATAAAAGAGCGGTCGCTGATACACCGTCCGCGTCAAAATCACCATAGACGCAGATTTTCTCATAATTCTCGACAGCGGTTTTTATACGCTTAACCGCCTTGTCCATATCTTTGATTTCATATGGATTATCTATTGAAGCGTAATCAAAAAGAAATCTATTTATTTCATCATCAGAGGTAACTCCTCTTATATCAAGCAGAGCGGAAACTAACTGCGGCAAATCATAGCGCTGTGAAAGCGCCTTGGCGTTGTCTTTATTCAGTTTCGCGACTGACCATTGTTTCATTTCTAATTCAATCCTAAAAGTTTAACTTAATTATTATAATCCATTAATTTTCTTGCGTGAGCGAGAGCCGTGTCGGTAACATTTACACCGTCGAGAATACGGGCGAGTTCAGAAAGACGACCGTTTGTATCAAGCAGATTAATATCAGTAAAGGTGCGACCGTCACGTACATTCTTTTTAATAAGGAAATGACTGTCAGCTAACGCGGCAATCTGAGCCTGATGCGTAACGCAGAGAACCTGTCTGGACTTAGAAACTTCTTTAAGCTTAAGCCCGACCTTTTGCGCGGCTGAACCTGAAACGCCTGTATCTACTTCGTCAAAAATAAGCGTATCAATTACATCGGTTGAAGCGAGCACCGTTTTTATCGCGAGCATCATACGCGACAGTTCACCGCCAGACGCAATTTTATCAACAGGCTTTGGTTCTTCGCCAGGGTTGGCTGAGATTAACAGCTTAATATCATCCTGCCCATTTTCCTTAAGCTCTGTTCTTTTCTGTGAAACAACGAGCTCAACGTTAGGCATATCAAGATAATTCATCTCATTTTTTACCTTACTCTCAAAATCACGGGCAGTCGTACTTCTTGTTTTTGAAAGTTCATCAGCAAGATTTTGCGCTTTTGCCTTAGCCTCGTCACACTTCTTTTTTAATTCGGCGGATTTATCGTCGAACTTTATAAGAGAGTCAAGCTCCGCTCTTGCGTTTTCAAGAAAAGCGAGCATATCCTCCTCTGTTTTGCCGTACTTTCGTGAAAGCTTGTTTAATAAATCAAGCCTTTCTTCTATCTCCTCAAGCCTATAAGGATTCTGTTCAGAATCATCAATCGCCTGTGATATATCGTTACTTACATCCTGAAGCTCATAATACAAATCATTAAGGCGGTTAAAAATGCCCTCAAGCTCAGGGTTAAGGTCACTCGCCTTTTGAAGCGCTGTAACAGCGTCGTCGAGTATATCAACAGCACCAGAAGCGGAGCTGCCGTCAAGGTAATTCTTAGCTTTATGAAGCGCTGAGACTATCTTTTCGGCGCTCATAAGTATTTTTCGCTCATCACCAAGAGCCTCACTCTCGCCGACAGTAATAGCTGCGTTCTCGAGCTCATTAACCTGAAAAGACAAAATATCAATCCGCTGCTCGCGGTTACTCTCGCTGTTCAAAAAGTCATTAAGCTCTTTATAAAGTTTTTTATACTCAGAGAAAGCCTCCTGATAATCAAGCAACAGGCAATTATTATCGGCAAGATTGTCTATGTAGGTTATATGTGTTTCGGGAGAAAAAAGCTCATAGCTCTCGTGTTGTCCGTGAATATTAATTAAATTAAGTCCAAGCTCTCTGAGGAATGATACGTTCGCGGGCTTGCCGTTAATTCGACATGTGTTTTTACCCGAAAGCGATAGTGTGCGGCTAATAATAAGCTCATTGTCTTCAAAACTATAGCCGTTTTCAAGTAACTTATTCTTAACAACATCATTTATTTCGCTAAAGGTGGCGAAAACAGTCGCGTTATCAGCGCCGTTTCGTATGATTTCTTTGCTGGTACGATGCCCCATTACTGCGTTTATAGCGTCAATAACAATACTTTTTCCCGCGCCTGTTTCACCTGTAAGGATATTTAGACCAGCGAAAAAGTTAATATCGGTTTTTTCAATTACAGCGATGTTCTCAATGTATAATGAAGTCAGCATATTTTATCCTTTAAAGATATTTTTTTATTTCAAAAACAAAATCAGCGGCTTTATCGTTATCAGTACAAACTATAAAAATAGTATCATCGCCCGCGATTGTACCGAGGACTCCCTTGAAATCCACACTGTCTATAGACGCGCAAATAGCGTTAGCCATACCCGCGAGAGTTTTGATTACAACAATATTCTGAGCAAGTTTAATTGAAATAATAGACCTGTTTATAAAACCCGTGATGTTTTGTGTGGCTTCGGAAACGCTCTTGGAGTATGATGTATACCTGTACTTGCCGTCGTTTGATAAGGTTTTTAATAACCTTAGCTCTTTAATATCTCGAGAAACCGTCGCCTGAGTTACGTTATATCCTTTTTCTTTAAGGCGGTTAAGAAGCTCCTCCTGAGTTTCGATTGCGTTTTCGTTAATCAAATCGAGAATAGCTGCTTGTCTTCTGGTTTTCATCAGGATTTTCTCTCCTTTAACTTTTCGTTTAATAATTGATAGAAATTACGATCATAAAGTGTAATTAGCTTTAATACTTTATCTGATTTTTTAATAATTACCAAGTCATTTGGCGTAATGCTAATATTTCGTTCCCCGTCAATAGAAAGAATAGCGGGAGTATCGTCGTTGACCTTAACTTTGGCGGTTAATGTCGCCTCGCCGTCAAATACAACAGAGCGTGAAATTAACGAATGAGGACAAATCGGAGTCAACAGAATACAATTCATCTCAGGATAAATAACAGGACCGCCTGCCGAAAGCGAATATGCTGTTGAACCTGTAGGCGTTGAAAATAAAATTCCGTCAGCGCGATAGGTATAAATAGGCGAATTATCAAGAGATACTGAAATATCAATAATACGCGAGAGCTGACCGCGTGCCAAAGTGGCGTCATTAACCGCGAGAAAGCTTTCACATTCACCGTTCATTCGCTTAACAGTGACATCAAGCAGCATTCGCTTTTTGATAGTATAATTATTTGTAAGGATTCGTTTTAAGTCAGCTATATTATCGGGTTCAACCTCAGCGGCAAATCCAAGTCGGCCAACGTTCACCCCAATCATAGGCTTGGAGTACTTGGCGGCGTGTTTTGCCGAATGAATTATTGTACCGTCGCCACCCACAGTAACCGCCGCGTCACAATCTCTAAAAAGCTCATCGTGCGGTTTATCGGTGAGTATTACAGCACCGCTTTCTGTGAGTAGAGCTGAAATTTTTTCGGCGATTAATATCGCTTTTTCTTTATCTTTATTTACTATTAAAGCTATTTTCATAACTATCTGTCCAGTTCCAAATGTGATTGTTTTACAAGTTGTTCAGGAGTGAAGTCAATATACGATTTAGGAGCGTCTGATTTTTTCAGGTATATCAGATACTCAATGTTGCCTTCGGGACCTTTTATCGGTGAAAAATCGAGCCCCAACACGCTGAACCCGTTATCAAGGCAGAAGTTATATATACTCTCTACAACCTCAATATGTACGTCAGAGTCACGGACAACGCCCTTTTTGCCGACCTTTCCCCTGCCTGCCTCAAACTGAGGCTTTATTAAGCATACAGCCTCTGCGTTATCGCTCAAAAGCTTATACGCGACAGGAAGCAGGAGCTTAAGCGAAATAAAGCTGACATCTATTGAAAAGAAATCAATTTTATCGGGCACCTGTTCATTTGTAACATTACGCATATTTGTGCGCTCAAGATTAATAACGCGGCTGTCGTTGCGGAGCTTCCACGCGAGCTGTCCATAGCCTACGTCAATAGAATAAACCTTTTTGGCTCCGTTCTGGAGCATACAATCGGTAAATCCTCCTGTTGACGCCCCTATATCCATTGTAATTTTATCGGTCAGGTCAATATTGAATGTATTAATCGCTTTTTCTAGTTTCAATCCGCCGCGACTGACATACTTGAGCTTTTTCCCTCTGAATTCAATATTAACGTCTTCCTCGTAGGATTGTCCCGCTTTATCGGCTTTTTGGTTGTTGACATAGATTTCTCCCGCCATAATAACAGCCTTAGCCTTTTCGCGGCTTTCGGCTATGCCGCGCTCAGTTACGAGGATATCAAGTCTTGTTTTCATATATTTTCCTTAATTATTTTAATCATTCCCTTGTCGTCAAGCTCCAGTTCACTCAAAGCCTGAAGCACTGTTTCGTGACGAACAAATCTGTCTTTAATTCCGTGAATTTTATAGAAGAAGTTTTTACCTGTCTTTTTGAGCTCATAGCCAAACGATTCGCCTATACCGCCCGCTACAAGGCTTTCTTCAAAGAAGAAGATTTTTGAACTGCGCGCCGCGAGTTCAACAGCCTTGGGGTCAATGGGTTTTATTCTGCACAGCTTAAGAATATTTATGTTTATACCATCTGACGCGAGAGCTTCTTTCGCCTTGCAGGCAAAAGAGAATAATCTGCCGTAGGTTATTAGAGTTATATCTGCGTTTTCGTCGCCGTAGAGATTAAAATCAATGCTGGGCTCGGTGTAATCATCGGGCATATAGAGCTCGCCGCCTCTGGGATAACGAACCGATACCAAACCTTTACACATATAAGCCGCGGCGTTGAGAGAGTGCCTCAGCTCAGAGAAATAACATGGTGAGAAAATTGTAGTATTAGGTATCGTATTGAGCATACTGACATCAAACGTACCCTGATGGGTTTCACCGTCGTCACCGACAATTCCCGCTCTGTCAACAGCGAGAATAATATGAAGATTCTGAATAGCGGCGTCGTGAATAAGCTGGTCAAATCCGCGTTGTAAAAATGTAGAATAAACAGCGAAGAAAGGAATAATCCCCTTCGTGGCGAGTCCGCACGCGAATGTGATTGCGTGTTCCTCGGCGATACCTACGTCAAAGAACCTGTTTTTAAACTTTTTAGAAAACTCGGAAAGTCCTGTACCTAAGGTCATAGCCGCTGTAATAGCGACAATCTTTTTGTCTTTTTCTGCGAGCTTACACAACTCTGAAGCGAACACCGCGGAAAAGCCTTTATGACTGGACAAAGGCTCTCCGGTATCAATATCGAATTTTCCTATACCGTGGAACTCCTTGGGGTGTGATTCGGCAGGCTCGTAGCCCTTACCCTTACGCGTTACAACATGGACCAATACAGGCTCGTTTGTAATCTTTTTAGCGAGCGTTAAGGCGTTGTTGAGCTCGTCCATATCATGACCGTCAACAGGTCCGAGATATGTATAGCCGAGAACATCAAAGAGAGTGTTTTTATAAATAAGATTTTTAAGCTTTGATTTGCTTCGTTTTAAAACTTTTTTGAACAGTTTTCCAAAAAGCGGAATATGCGATAATAGCTTTTCGGTTCGGCGCTTGATCCTGATATACGCGGGCTGGATTCTCATATGAGAAAGATGTTTAGCTACAGCACCTACATTGTTTGAAATCGACATTTTGTTATCGTTGAGAATAACAATAAAGTTCTTCTTGAATCTGCCCGCGTTATTAAGACCTTCATACGCGAGCCCGCCCGTCATTGAGCCGTCGCCGATAACAGCTATTGTGTAGGATTGCTCGCCCTTGAGCTGCTTGGCTTTGGCTATACCGTAAGCGGCTGAAATTGAGGTTGAGCTATGCCCCGCGTTAAACGCGTCATACTTGCTCTCTGAGCGTTTTGGAAATCCCGCGAGCCCGTCTTTTTGACGGATAGTATCAATCAAATCATAGCGGCCTGTGAGCATTTTATGAACATAACTCTGATGGCCAACATCCCAGACTATGCTGTCCTTGGGGCAATTAAAGCATTTATGCAGCATAACAGTAAGCTCGACAATGCCGAGATTGGAGGCGAGGTGTCCGCCGTTTACGGACACAACCTCAATAAGCTTTTCGCGTATTTCAGCGCAAAGCTCTTTAGTTTCGGTATCGTTAAGCTTTTTGATGTCGGAAGGAGATTTAATTGTAGAAAGGATTTTGTATTCCATAAATCCTTACCCCTTTATTTTTTTCGCTCAGCCAGACTTATCGCGAATTTCTTTAACTCTGTGTTATCATCGTCAAAGCAGTCGAGAGCCTCAATAGCCTCTTTAGTAAGCTCGTCAACCATAACACGGCATTTTTCTATGCCGAAAAGTGTAACATAAGTTGACTTGTTGTTTTCTATATCTGAGCCTACAGGCTTACCCAATTCCTCATTTGTGGAAGTTATATCCAAAATATCATCGACAATCTGGAATGAAAGTCCAATACATTTTCCGTATTTTTCAGCCATTTTCAATTGAATATCGTCGGCTCCTCCGAGTATAGCTCCCATTACGCAAGCTGCTTTTATAAGTCCGCCTGTTTTTAGGTCGTTACACTCGAGGACTTCTTCGTATGAAGCGGACTTTTTCTCGTTTTCAAGGTCAATAACCTGTCCGCCGACCATACCCTTTGCTCCGCAAAATCTCGACAAAGTATTGATACATTTAACGGCTTTATTCGCTCCCGCTTTATTAACGGTTTCAGGGAGTGACATAACTTCAAAAGCAAGACTCTGAAGCGCGTCGCCCGCGAGCAAGGCTGTATCCTCGCCAAAAACTTTATGGTTTGAGGGCTTTCCGCGTCTCATATCGTCGTCGTCCATACACGGAAGGTCATCATGAATAAGCGAATATGTATGAATATACTCGATAGCGCACGCGAACGGCAAAGCTGTTTCAACATCACCGCCGCATAGTCTGCAGAACTCAATAACTAACTGAGGACGCACGCGCTTTCCGCCAGCGTCGACACTATAACGCATTGAGTCGAATAGTTTTTTTATTAAGATATTGTCATTCGGTAAATAAGAATACAGCGCGTTTTCAATTATATTGAGGTCAATCATCGAACACATCACCTGTCTTATTAAGCTTTTCAAAGCGCTCGTTAATCTCAGTTATTCTAAGTTTGCAATCGTCGAGCTGCTTATAACAAAACTCCATTAGCTTGAACGCTTTTTCGTAACACTCCATACTCTCTTCAAGAGAAAGATTGCCTTTTTCAAGCTTTTCAACGTACGCGTTAATCTGCTCATGGGCGCTTTCGAAAGTTAATTCATTACTCATTATTTTTATCCTCCGTTACTTTAGCGGCGATTTTATATAAACGATCAATCCTGTGATTAACGCCGCTGCGGGAAATATTAAGATTCTGAGACAACTCATTTAAAGACATTTCGGGATTATCAAGTCTCAAATTTGCTAATTCAATAAGCTCATCAGGCAGCTTGTCCAGACCGACAGTGTTCTTAATGGTGTTTATAGCGCGTATCTGTCTTGCTGAAGCGTCGGCAAGTTTTTTTATATTAGATAGCTCTGAATTCTGGCGGCGGTTCAAGTCGTTGCGTATATCTTTGTAGGCGGAGGCTTCAATTACAGCCATAACCGAATTGCCCGCTCCTATGAAGCCTAAAAAATCACAAATGTTTTCGCTGCCCTTAAGATAGACCAGATAGCTGCCTTTTCTCGGAGTAACTTTCGGGTTAACCGAGAAAACCTCAACCTCGCCTATAAAATGCAAAAGATTGTCCGCAAGAGTTTTATGTCGTACCATAAGCTCAAGGTGATAGCCTTTGTGAGGATTAGTAACAGAACCGCAGCTGAGAAACACTCCGCGCAAGAAACAATTGTATAAGTCCTCGCTTTCAAGGTTGGCTCGGTTGATTTTAAGATTGATGTCGTGAACAGAGTGACCGTAAAACTCATAAATAGCCTTGCACTCGTCGGGAACAACCAGTAGTATTTTGTATAAGCGAGGAACATCGCTGCTTAAATCAGTATGTTTTTCGAGTATCGGGTTAAAAAGTTCGCTTACCAGGCTCTCAAACCTCTTAACTGACGCCCGATTCTCACTTTTATAGACAATCTCGCGGGATGTAAAACGACTGGCGAACAAAAGCATACCGTAAAGCTCGGCATACTTCTGGCTATCATTATCGAGCCCGATACGTGAAAGCTCGTTTTTAACATCTGATGAAAATGACATAATTATTTATTTATATCTCTGTGGTATACAGAAGATTTATATCCTTGTTTTATAAAATGCTTTTTTAAGTATTCCGCGATAGCGACCGAACGATGCTTACCGCCAGTACAACCGATACCCGCGACGAACTCCGCCTTGCCTTCTTTAAGATAAAGCGGCATACACAAATCAAGAAAATCAGTCAGTTTTTTTATAAACTGCTCGGTATCCTCGGAATTAAACACATAGTCGCGCACTTCGTCGTTATGACCTGTTTTATTCTTAAGCTCGGGGATGTAATAAGGATTTGGCAAACAGCGCACATCAAATATTGAGTCGCAATCGTTCGGCGCGCCGTGCTTAAAACCAAAAGAAACAAATGTCAGAATAATACTCTTTTCGTTTTTGCCCAGAAATATTCTGGTAACACGTTCCTTAAGCATCTTTGTAGACACATCGGTCGTATTGATAATATGGTCAGCCAGCTTCCTGAAAGGTTCAAGATAAGAGTTTTCAAGAGAAATGGCGCTCTCGATTGAATTATCAGGAACGGAATCAGCCAAAGGATGGCGGCGGCGTGTTTCTTTAAAACGGCGAATCAAAACATCATCACGAGCGTCAAGGAAAATAAGCGTATATGGCTTGCGTTCCTCGTTAAAGCGCATAAGGTCAAAATAAAAATCATTGAGTTTATTGCCGCCGCGCGCGTCAATAACAATAGCGACACGCTTCATAGCCTCATCGGTTGAAGATTCGCACAAGTTATAAAAAGTATATAAAAGCTGACTGGGAAGGTTATCGACACAATAAAAGCCAATATCCTCCAGTGAATGAAGCGCCGAGGTTTTTCCGGCTCCCGACAGTCCCGTAATAATAACAAAATCCATATGTATATCCTAATCTTTAGTCCAGATAGATTACTTCTCTTTGAAGGTCATAGCCTGTTTCATTTTTGACAGTAGTCTGAATATATTTAATCAGGTTTTTCACGTCAGCCGCTGTCGCTCCGCCTATATTAACGATAAAGCCCGCGTGTTTTGGTGAAACCTGAGCTCCGCCTATTGTCTTCCCCTTTAGTCCGCATTTTTCAATAAGCGCGCCGGCGTAATTGCCCTCAGGGCGGCGGAATACAGAACCCGCGGAAGGAAATTCAAGCGGCTGTTTATCCTTGCGACGTGACATAAAATCATCCATACGGTTGCGAATCTCGGTACGGTTATCAAGCTTAAGCTTAAAGGTCGCGCCGATGATTGTAAATCCGTTCTCTTTATATACGCTGTGACGATAACCAAAATCCAAATCGTTTGATTTTATTGTTCCGATTTTTCCGTCTTTATCAATATGAGTGACAGAGTACACAACGTTTTTCATCTCTCCGCCGTAAGCGCCAGCGTTCATAAACACTGCTCCGCCTACAGAACCAGGGATGCCCCAGGCGAACTCAAGTCCTGTTAAAGAGGAGTTCTCAGCCTCACGGCACAGCCCCGCGAGCGACAAACCCGCTCCGCAATGGAAGGTTGTGTTGTCAAGGCGGGTAACTCTGGCAAGGTCGCCTGTCAGTCGGATAACAAGCATATCAAGTCCGTCATCATTAGCTATAATATTGCTTCCCTTGCCTAATACTATGTATTTAATTCCGAGTTCCTTACATGCGCGTACAAGCTTGCTTACATGAGAAGAATTCTCAGCCTCAGCGTACAACGCGGCGTTTCCGCCGATTTTAAAAGTTGTAAGAGAGCTAAGCGGCACGTCATACTTGGCTTTGACGCCGAGCTCGTTACATATGTTAAAAAGCTTTTCATATTTATTCATAAATAATTTCCTTTTATACTAAGAGATTAATCCCATTTATTTACAATGCGTTTTTCTATCATTTCGTCATCAATTTCCATACCGAGACTTGTCAGAAGCTCCTGAGCGGCGTTATAACCCATCTTCTTCTGACGGTTATTCATCGCGGCTACCTCGATAATGTTGGAAAGGTTACGACCTGGCTTAACAGGAATAGTCATAATCGGAATATCAATTCCAAGAATATCCATATACTCGTTCTCGAGCCCCATTCTGTCGTAAGCTTTGGTTTTATCCCAGATTTCGAGATTAATAACCATATCAATCTTTTCGGATAGTTTAATCGAGCCCATACCAAAGAGGTTACGGGCATTAATAATGCCAACGCCTCTGAGTTCGACAAAATGACGAATATTCTGAGGTGACTGACCAATTAGAGTACGGCTGTTAATCTTGCGAATTTCTACGGCGTCGTCAGCTATGAGGCGGTGTCCGCGCTTAATGAGCTCTATCGCGGTCTCGCTCTTACCAACTCCGCTGTCGCCGATGATAAGACAACCTTCGCCGTACACCTCGACCAGAACGCCGTGACGAGTAATACGTGGAGCAAGCTCGGTGCTCAAAAACGTAACAAGGCTCGCGACAACCTCAGATGTTAAATCTTCGGATTGAAGAATGGGAATCTGGTATTTTTCCGCAGCGGACTGCATGGGGTCTGTCGGGTCATAACCACGTGCGAGAATAATAGCGGGAGGTCCGAACTGGAACAGTGAGTTCAACACATGATACTGCTGTTCAGCCCCGAAGCGCGCTAAAAACGAAAACTCCGTTTGTCCAAAGACCAGTGTTCTGGTTTTATCAAAGAAATCGAAGTATCCTGTAAGCGGCAATCCGGGACGGCTGACGCTTATATTTGTAATAAACAATCCCTCGGGATCCGACGGAAGGTACAGCGGTTTCATTGACAGGTCATCAATAATCTTTTTGATAGAAACGGAATACTCGGTAGCCATAGTTTACCCCACCTTTTCACACAGGGAATACTTCCCCATTTATACAGAGTATATTATACTACAAATTAATCCGTTTGAAAAGAGAAAATGAAAACTTTTTGTATTTTTATTCACAAAACGCAACCGATATAACCGAAAGCGCTATTCGTTGTTTTTAGATTTATGAAATACAGCTGTAAATGATCCAGAAATATAATAAATAACAGATACCGAAAACACCGCCAGCATTAGTCCGTCCGCGCCTTTAAAAATATTAAGAGCAACTTTATCTTTCGGCAAAAGATTAAAATACATAATAACAGCGAATATCAAAACAGAATAGATAATAAAGTAAAATCTTTTCTCTATAATAATATTGTCATACTCTAAAATAAATATTGCCGATGGATATAATAACAGAAGCGGAATAATATAGTTTTTCAACTCAAAAACTGAGAAACTGAAGTTAATCTTAAATAACGAGGATATGATGATAAACAGAAGTGAAAACGCGACAAACGGAGTTATTATGACTGAGGCTCTGCAAAGTGGCTCTAAGCCTTTTAAAGAAGCTAAAACCGAAAAACCTAGTATTAACAATATCAAAAGTATATATGAGCTGTACCCAAGGTCTTTATTCATATACTTTACAAACTCAACGCTTATTATCCCGCATAATAATATGAGGAATAAACCCGCGAAAGATTTAACTATATATCCAAAACCGCCCTTGTAAAGATAAACAATAATAAGGTTAATTATCAAAGCCAGAACAACAATAGCTGTCTGCAGAATTGACGGCTCGTGATCTATAAAAAGCATAACGCAAAGCGAAGATAAAAACATCGAAAAGCAAAACTGAGCAAAAGTGATATGATTATTCTTCATAAGGACTGCCTCCCTGCAAGCTCTGAACATTCATATCATATTCGGATAGCTTTTTCCACCCTAAACGCACAAAAACATCGCGCATATTCTTTTTTGAAAATGGCGCGAGAGGCGTCATATAGACAACGCCGAGAGTTGATTTTGAACACATATAAACAAGCACAATAACTGATAACGAAGCTATACCGAGTATTCCCAGAATACCTCCCGCAAAAATAAACGACAAACGCATAACAGTTATCTGGGGATAGAGGTCGGGAACAACATAACTGCAAATAGCCGATATAGCGACAGACATCAACGTAGGAGCGCCGATTATTCCCGCGTTAATCGCGCACTCGCCTATCACAAGCGCTCCCACTATGCTGACAGCGTGACCTAATACCTTCGGCAGTCGCAAGCCAGATTCACGCATAACCTCATATATAAAGTCGATTACAAGAACCTCAACCATAAGCGGCAAGGGTGTATGGTCAATACTTTCTCTTATATTTGAATAAAGTATTCTAGGGAAATAATCAGGATGAAAATTTACGAGAGCGATATATATACCCGGGAACAAAACCGCGACAAAGTAAGAGATGAATTTGATGATTCTGATAATCGCGGCAAAATATGGTCTGTTTGAATAATCGTCAACAGATTGAAAGTTTTCGACAAATAAATGAGGCATAATCAAGACAGAGGGAGTTCCGTCAACAATAATGCCGATTCTTCCCTCCATAAGCTTGCCGCATAACGTGTCGGGGCGCTCGGTTATACCTACTCCTGTAAAAACCTCATTCTTTCCGCTGTCCTCAAGATACGGAACAAGATAACCGCTGCCGAGCAGAGTTTTGATATTACAGGCTTTTAGACGGTTACGAAGCTCTTTTACTGATGAGTTTGTTGCTTTGTTATTCAGATAAACCATACAAACTTCTGTATTGGATATTGAACCTATCGTCATTGTTTCGAATACAAGCTGCGGAGTTTTAATACGACGCCGTATCAGGCTCATATTTACTCTAGCCGCCTCGGTAAAACCCTCTCGGCTGCCGCGCTGAACAAGCTCGCTCTCTGGCTCGGACACACTTCTGAACGCGAAGCCCTGAACACCTATTGCGAGCATACGCGCACAGCCGTCGACAGCAAGTACGGCAAATCCAGACATTGAAAATTGTATAACTTCATCAAATGTATTTATTGTAACTATTTCGCTTGCCGAGAGAATATTATTAATTAGAAAATCAAAAAGACCCTCCCCTGTTCGTTTACCAACATCAGCAGAGAGCATAGGATTAATCACTGAAATCGCCAGAGTTTCTTTGTCACTCATCCCCTCTGTTGTAAAAATCGCGCTTTGTTCGCCGTTTGAAAGTGTGAGTTCACGTACGGTAAAATCAGCGGAAGAAAAGGTTTTATTTCGCAGAGCGGAAATATTTTCTTTTAAAGAATTATACACATAATCACCCGATTTAATTTTGGCTTATATAGTATGTATTATTCAAACGTATAAGGCAATAGTATAAATGGTGATTGAATGTTTGTAACGATAATCAGAACGATTCTTTTATATATACTGATAATATTCGCCGTAAGAGTTATGGGCAAGCGGCAACTAAGCGACCTGCAGCCATCTGAGCTCGTGATAACACTTATAATAGCGGATATTGCGTCAATACCTATGGAGGACAACTCTCGCCCGTTGTTGTCGGGAATAATACCAATGCTTGTTCTTGTAGCGCTGGAAATTATCGTCAGCGTATGTATGATGAAAAACTCGCGTTTCAGAAAGCTGATTTGCGGAAGCCCTGTTATGATTATCGAAAACGGAAAGCTGCTTCAGAACGAGATGAAACGGCTGAGAATCACAACCGAGGATTTATGCGTTCAATTAAGACAATCGGGTGTTTTTTCAATTGAGGATGTAGAGTACTGTATAGCAGAAACAAACGGAAAACTCAGCGTTCTTCAAAAGCCCTCAAAACGAAATCCGACAGCTGAGGATATGAACATTAATATTCAAGACACGGGGATTGAAACCGTTATAATAAACGACGGAGAATTCTTGAATAATTCGTTAAAGCTTGTTGATTCAAACACAAAAAACATAAAAGGAATATTAAAAAAAGAAAACACTAATATAAAAGATGTTTTTATAATGACATACAATCAGAATGGAGATTACAGAATCATAAAGAAGGATAAGATATGAAGAGAGTATATATCGCTGTTGTATTTTTGATATTATGTATAACGGTCGGGACTGTTGAGTTTATAACAATAAACTCGAATGTGAATAACTATCTTGATAAGATAGAAAAAACTTCAACAATGGTAAAAAGAAACGAAATTAAAAAAGCTAAAAGTATATTGAAAGATACCGCTTTCAGCTTCGATAAATACAGCAAGAACGTTATGTACTGCTACTACAGGCACGACGATCTATCGGAAATAACTGATGATTTATACACGCTTGAGGATATGCTGGATGACAATCGGGTAGAAGACTATCACGAAAAAAGCCATCTGCTTATAAAAAAGCTCCTTTCCCTGAAGGAAAAGGAGCATATAACAATTCAGAATATTCTATAGTTTAGATTTTATCTTTGAGATTATCAGGAACACAATGAACACCGCGCAGTTAAACAGAACTACTGTCGGCCCTGTGGGTATATCGAGATAATAAGAAAGCACAAGTCCGCACAAGAAACAAATTACCGACAAAATTCCAGAGGAAACTATAACGGATTTGAAAGACTTGCATAGCTTCATCGAGGACAATGCGGGGAAAATTATGAGAGCTGAAATCAAAAGCGTGCCCATAATACGCATACCGATTACGATTGTAAGCGCGGTAAGCAGCGCGATAATCATATTATAAAGCGAAGGTCTGATTCCCGAAGCTTTTGAAAACTCCTCGTCAAAAGTAACCGCGAAAATCTTGTTATAGAAAACAGAGAATACGCCTATTACAACAACAGCGAGAATAACACATAAAACAGTATCAGCCTTTGTCGTGGCTAAAATAGAGCCAAAAAGATAAGTGTTCAAATCGGTGTTCAGCCCTGATACACTGGCGACAATTACACCGACAGCCAAAGCTGTACACGAAATAACCGCGATCGCGGCGTCACCGTTAAGCTTGCTGTTTTTTGAAAGTCTCAAAAGGAAAAAGGCTGCTATAAGAACAACTGGCACAGCAACGCCGAGCGGCGCTAAATTAGCCGCGGCGGCAACCGCCAAAGCGCCGAAACCTACGTGGGAAAGTCCGTCGCCTATCATTGAGTATCGCTTGAGCACCAATACAACGCCTAAAAGCGCTGAACACAGCGAAACGAGCGTTCCGATAATCAGCGCTCTGACCATAAAATCATAGGAAAGTATTTCAATCATAAGCGAATACCTCCCCTGTTGCTGCGGCAATCATCACACGGACAGTTTGTAATCAGGAATTTTTCGCCGTAGTTTGAGTGCATATAACGGTGAGTTGTACCGTAAAAATATCCGTCGCCCGCGAGATGAAGAATATGTGAGGCGTGATTAACGGCTGACGTAATGTCGTGCGATACCATAACTATGGTGATTCCACCCTTGTTCAAATCCGCTACCAAGTCATAAAAATCCTGAGAAGCGAGCGGGTCAAGACCAGTGATGGGTTCGTCAAGAATAAGCAGCTTTGAAGTGGCGCACAAGGCTCTGGCGAGCAAAACACGCTGCTGCTGACCGCCCGAAAGCTCCTGAAAGCACTTGTTTTTCAAATCAAGAATACCGACCTTTTCCATATTATCGAGAGCGGATTTCTTTTGCTCCTTTGAATAGAACGGCAGCTTGCGGCGATTGAGCGTACCCGAAAGCACAACCTCATAGACAGAGCTCGGAAAATCGGACTGAATATCATTTTGTTGAGGAAGATAGCCGATATACTTTTTTTCGAGCCCGTCGCCGTATTCTATCGTACCGCTTATCGGATTAATTAGTCCGAGAAGCCCCTTCATCAGAGTGGACTTGCCGCTTCCGTTTTCGCCGACTATACACAGGTAATCGCCCTTATTGACGGCAAAGCTCAGATTCTCAAATACATCTGTGCCCTCATATCCCATTTTTAATTTTTCGCAAATTATATATGACATTATCCGAGAGCCTCCTTCAATGATTTAAGATTCTGTTCAAACAAAGACATAAACGTAGCGCCTTGTTTTGATTGTTCCGAGGTAATATTGTGCAGAGAATAAAATGTTTTGATTTTTGCGTTTGAGTCCTCACATATAGTTTTCGCTAAACTGTCTGAAGAATTATCAATATGGAAAACAACGGGAACATTGTTATTTCTTGTATAATCAATAAGTTTTGTGACGGTTTTTATTGACGGCTGAGTTTCGGATGTACAGCCCGGAAAAGCGCTCTCATATTTTATACCGTATTCTTTAACAAAATATAAAAGCGGAAAACGGTCTGCTACAACCATAGGCATGTTAGCTGAGTTTTTAACAGCACTTTTGAAATCCTCATCAAGCTTATTCAGCCTATTAAGATAAGCTTTTGTATTTGATTGATAATACTCCTTATTGTTTTTATCTTTGTTGATTATTTCCCCGGAAATTGTTTTAACAAATTTCTTATCATTAGAGAGCGATGTCCAGATATGCTCGTCATACTCATCGCCCTTATTGTGGTCAATGTCCTCCTCATAAATAAGGTCGGCGTAATCAAACATACATAGTATTTTAACATCTGAACTTATACTTTTGAGAATATCCTCAACCCACTCATCGCTTTCGCCGCCGTTGTATATAAAAATATCAGCATTCTGTATTCTGAGAATATCTTTTGGAGTAAGTTCAAAATCGTGAATTTCAGCTCCCGGTGAAATAAGCTGAGTTACCTCGGCTTTATCCCCTGTTATTTCTTTAGCGAAACTGTAATAAGGGAAAATTGTGGTTACAATACTTAGCTTGTCTGTTTTAACGACAGTATCGTCGCCGCAGGAGCACAAAGCGGCAATTGCCATTAAAGCCGCGAGCAACAGCGCTATTAACTTTTTTATGACAATCACCCTCTTTAAATTAAAAGGCTGTCCCGCGCTGAGACAGCCTTTATAAGTTTATTTTTTGGTCGAAGCTTTCTTTTCTTCTCTCTTTTTCCACATAACCCAGAGCGGGCCAGCGATACAAAGCGAGGAGTAACAACCTGATACCAGACCGACCATCATCGGAATGGCGAACGCCTTAACGGAGTCAAGGTTATATACGATAGCCAGAATGAATACGATAGCAACAGCCGAAATGGTTGTGATTGATGTAATAATTGTACGACGCATAACCTTAGTAGCCGCTACGTTAAATACATCCTTGATGTCAGCCTTGTAGCCGATTCTCTTGCGTTCCTCACGAACACGGTCATAAACTACAACAGTATCGTTGAGCGAGTAACCGAGAATCATAAGCGCTACAGCCATAAAGCTGGAGTCGATAGGCATACGGAAAATTACATAGAAGAAGTAGATAATAGCCAAATCGTGGAACAACGCGACCAAACCGAACACACCAGCGGAAAGACCGCCGATTTTCTTGAATCGGATTGTTACGTAAAGCACCATCAATACAGCCGCGATAGCAACCGCTACAAGACACTTGAGCAAGAAGCTGAAGCCCATTGTAGCGTCAACCGAGCTGCTCTGCTCCATCTTAAAGTTGTTCTTAGGGAACGCCTTTTGGATGCTTGAAGTGATGTCCTTCTGTAATTTTGTTGTGATTTTTGTTGTGCCAGAGAACTGAACGGTTAAAACATTCTTGTTGTTAACCATATCTTTTGAATCAGAGAAGGTAACAACATCATCAGGAGTAGCCTTCTGAACTAAGTCTCTGAGCTTGGCGTTGTCAACATCGCCTGTATAGCTGTACTTAATCATCGAACCGCCTGTGAACTGGATGTCCATAGTTGTTCCGAAAATGAAGTTACAAACAATACCAATTAAAATAATCGCGAGTGATAATCCGAAGAAAATCTTACGGTGCCCGATAAAATCCTTAGCGGGTTTACCCTTTACCAACAGCTTTTCTTCTTCGGTCATTCTAACAAAATTATTTGCCATCCTTAACACCTCCGAAAAGCCATTTATGACGTACAACCTTGAAGCCCGCAACTGAACGGAGCATTACACGGCTCAGGAATACACCCATAATAAAGTTGGCGATAACACCGACGAGGAGTGTATAACCGAATGAGTAGATTGTACCTGTTGTAGACTGACCGAAAATCCATGAGAGGATGTTTGTAGGTCCGAATACAAGCAGAAGAATAATAGCTACGATAACGATAGTCATATTACCGTCGATAATAGCCGACAGGGAGCTCTTTGTACCTCTGTCCAGAGCGCCGTCAAGCGTACGGCCTGAACGCATTTCCTCGATAATACGCTCGGATGTGATAACGTTCGCGTCAACACCCATACCGATCGAGAGGATAAGACCCGCGATACCTGGCAAGGTCATAGTGAACGAGCTGAATACGGGGAAGTAACCCGAGATAGCGGCTATTGTAATACCCATCTGACCGATAAGCGCGATAACCGCGACAAAGCCGGGAAGACGGTACATAATAATCATAAAGATAGCAATAAGGATAAACGCGATAATACCAGCGTATGCCATCGCCATAAGTGAGTTCTCACCGAGAGAAGCTGATACGGAGCCGAATGAATCGGTCTCGAGCTTAAACGGAAGCGCGCCCGCCTGAATTTTATTGGCAAGATCTGTCGCCTCGGAAGCTGTAAAGTCGCCAGTAATCTGAGCGTTGCCGCCTGTGATTACACTCTGGATTGTGGGAGCTGAAAGCATAATATCGTCCATCCAGATAGATACAACCTGTCCGTTATACTTCTTTGTAATATCGGCGAATTTCTTAGCGCCTTCGCTGTTGAACTCAAGATATACAGCGTAATTAGAAGCGCCCTTGGAACCTGAGGATGAATCGTTGTTAACGCCAGCCTGAGCCTTTTTAACATAAGAGCCATCCATCAAAACTTCTTCTGTATCACCTGTAGGTGTTGAATAAACCAGATTACCGTCAGAACCCATAGAAGTGTCCTTGTAGCTGTTGCCGGGACGGAATGTGAGCTTAGCGGTTGAGCTGATTTCCTCAATAGCCTTTTCTACGTTATATTCCTTTTCATCGGATTTCCACGGATAACGAACGATAATACGGTCCGTGTTATAGTCAGCGTAAAGCTCATAGTCAGTGATACCCGAGCTAACCATACGGGTTTCAATAATTGACTTTGCCGAGTCGAGCTGTTCATTGGTCGCTTTGTAGCCGTCAGCAGGCTCAAACGTCGCCTCAACACCGCCTCGAATATCCGTGCCCCATCTGATGTCAAAAATACCCTTGATCGCTGTTACCTTGTTATCACCTACATAGTAGGATACGCCGAAAATGGCGGTAAAGGAAAACGCGAGGATAAGAATGGCAACAATGAAAAACACGGGCTTTGGGATTCTTTTCATGCCATAAGACCTCCAAATATTTTCTAAAATCTATACGAAAACGCAGAATAACTCTGCCGCGTCGACATTCGTATAGACGTAACAGAGTTATTATACTTTTTTTTGATATAAAAGTCAATGATTTTATTGGGGATTTAGTAATATTTTTATAGATTTGATAAAAAACCGTTCTTTATATTGACTAATTAAACAAGCTTTTCAATAGCGGCGAGCTTAACGCATACGCAGAAAATGTCCATAGCAAGCGAAAGTTCCTCAACAGACGGGAACGAAGGAGCGATTCTGATGTTCTTGTCGTCAGGATCTTTGCCATAAGGGAATGTCGCGCCTGCGCCAGTAAGCACTACGCCCGCCTGCTTGCAAAGCTCTACTACCCTCTTGGCTGTACCGTTATACACATCAACGCTCACAAAATAACCGCCGTTGGGATTTGTCCAACACGCGATATTATTATCAGAAAAGCTTGAATTAAGCTTGTCAAGAACCGTTTTGAACTTGGGAGCAAGAATAGTCTTGTGCTTTTTCATATGCTCTAAAAGGCCGTTATAGTCACCGAAGAACTTAGTGTGACGAAGCATATTGATTTTATCGTAACCGATTGTCGAGTATGTGTAGCGTTTTTTCAAAAAGTCCATATTCAGCTTTGAGGCGGACATAGCGGCTACACCAGCGCCCGAGAAGGTAATTTTTGATGTCGAACTGAAGACTATTGGCATATCAGCGCTGCCGTTTTTCTCACATTCAGCAACCAGATTGAGTAAAGTGTCGCTGTTATCGGTGACATCGTGTATGGCGTAGGCATTATCCCACATTATTCTGAAATCTTTGGCAGCTGGCTTAAGATTAGCGAAACGGCGTACAACCTCGTCAGAATAGGTTATACCCGTGGGATTGCTGTATTTCGGAACGCACCATATGCCTTTGATTGAGCTGTCCTCGCTAACGAGCTTCTCTATAACATCCATATCAGGACCATCAGCGTTCATCGGAACAGGAATCATCTCAAAACCGTAGTAGCCAGTGATGCCGAAATGGCGGTCATAACCTGGAACGGGACATAGGAACTTTCTGTCAGCGACATTAAACCACGGCTCACAATCATCATAAGGTGAAGATGTCATAAAAGCGGAAATTGTGTCGAACATCATATTGAGACTCGAGTTGCCGCCTACAAAAACATTGTTGACATTAACACCCATTATATCGGCAAAAAGATGCTTGCACTCAAGAATACCGTCAAGCTCACCGTAGTTTCTGCAGTCGATACCGTCAGCGGCGCGGCACGCAAAAGCGCTGTGAATAGAGTCAAGCATAGGCATAGAAAGGTCAAGCTGCTCAGGAGAGGGCTTTCCTCTCGCCATATTCAGGCTCAGCCCTTTTGACTTGTATTCCTCGTATTTTTTTAAAAGGTTTTCTTTTTCATTCAAAAGCGCCTCTTTGGAAGCGTTTAAATAATCCATTTTGATTACCCCTTGAGTAAAATATTTCATTTGCATTAGATATAATACTATAATATTCACAATATTGCAAGTTTTTTATGACTAACTTGCGTTTTCTGTTAACAATTACAAATCCTAAGATTATTTAGTATAAAAAACTGTAAAAAATAAAGGACGCGTAAGCGTCCCTTATTATTAATAGTATTGATAGTAGTAATAATAGTAGTAACCGCGTTTTCCTCGTTTACCCTCGTGTGTAACACCTACACGAATAAAACCGAGAGGCTTCGCTTTTGTTACCTTGATATTCTGGATAAGCTTTTCTATATCGCCGTGAGTGGTTTTGCGCTCACGCGTAACAAGAAGATACCCTGAAATATAATCTTTTAAAAGCAGAGCGTCAGCAACAACGCCTACAGGCGGTGAATCGAAAATAATGTAGTCATATTCTCTGTTAAGGCGTTCAAGGAATCTCGAAACCTCAGGCGAGCAGATAAGCTCTGACGGGTTGGGCGGGATTGTGCCTGATGTAAGTACGTCGAGACAAGGTAATACATCACGATGAACAACATCATCAAAAACTACCATACGTCCGACCATATCCGAAAAGCCCGCTTTGTTCTCAAGTTTTAAGATATTATGAACATTAGGACGACGAAGGTCACAGTCAACGAGAATAACCTTCTTGCCCATCTTAGAGAATGAAATAGCGAGGTTGGCTGCTACTGTACTTTTACCGTCACCCTTAGCGTACGAAGTAACGCAAAAAGCTTTTTTGTCAGTCGCTGAGAGTGAGAACATAATGTTGGTTCGGGCTGATTTATATGCCTCAACAATAGCGAATTTACTTTTTTCGGAAAGGACGTTTTTGCTGTCCTTTTTATTATTTCTTTTCTTCTTAGTATCGTCTTTTACCGCTTTATTCTCACGGATTTTTTGTCCGGGTAATTTTATTTTCATCTGTCAATTACCCCTCTTTCTCAAAGTCAACAATTTCCGCAAAAACAGGGAGACCGTAAAGCTTGGCGAGGTCATCACCAGGTTTAAGCGTAGTATCAATAATCTCAAGGAAGAACGCGAGAAGAATACCCAATACCAATCCAATACCAAGACCAATCAGAGTATTCTGGTTTATATTAGGTGAAACTGGCGATGTGGGAGCGGTAGCGCTCTGAATAGTATCAACTCTGCCTCGGTTCTTGCCGTACAATGAAGCGAATGTCTTAGGAGCCTGCTCGGCAAGCTGATTGGCGACATTAGCGGCAACCTGAGGGTTAGCTGAAGAACAATTAAAACGAATAAAGTTTTGATCATCGACCTGTTCAATACTTACTGACGCGTTACTCATCAGAGAAGTCATATCGGGCGAATTACTGAAGAGAATAACGCAGTTCGAAGCGATTGTGGATGAAGCGCTGATATTACCCGAATCAATCCTGCCGCTCATATTATAACCGTTATAGCTTGTCGTCGGCTGAGTATTGTTGTTTGTATAATAATCCGAATAGTTCTGAATCATTATCAACGACGAAGCTGAATAAACTGGCGTAATGAAAAAGCTTGAATAACCGTACGCAATAAGCGTTACAAGAGCGGCAATAAGAATAATCAGCTTTACATGCCGCATAATCATCGCAAGTATTTTTTGAGGAGTTAAATCCTTTGGCATATGCTTACCTCCCAAATCAAAATCTAAACATACACGATAATTATAAACCAACAATATGCTTTTATATTTCTAATTTTGAATTATAAATTTAAAAATATTCCAAAAAAGAAAGCTGCCGTGAAAACGACAGCTTTTTAAAAACTATTTTAATACATTCATCAGTACACCCGCGGCTACGGCTGAACCGATAACGCCAGCGACATTCGGACCCATAGCGTGCATCAAAAGGAAGTTGCCCGGGTTCTCCTCCTGCCCCACTCTCTGTGAGACACGGGCAGCCATAGGAACCGCCGAGACGCCAGCGGAACCGATAAGCGGATTAACCTTTCCGCCAGTCACCTTATACATAACCTTACCGAAAAGCACACCACAGGCTGTACCCATCATAAAGGCGATAAGACCGAGCGCGATAATTTTGAGCGTGCTCAAAGACAGGAAGTTTGCTCCCGTGGCGGTAGCGCCGACTGTTGTGCCTAGGAATATTGTAATTATATTCATCAATTCATTCTGGGCGGTTTTTGAAATTCTGTCACAAACGCCTGATTCCTTGAGCAGGTTACCAAACATCAGCATACCTACAAGAGGCGCGGCGTCGGGAAGTAAAATCGAAATAACAACAACAATGATTATCGGGAAAATGATTTTTTCAAGCTTTGATACAGGACGAAGCTGCTCCATAACAACCGAACGCTCTTTCTTAGTTGTGAGCGCTCTCATAATAGGCGGCTGAATAATCGGCACAAGCGCCATATAGGAGTAGGCGGCAATCGCGATAGAGCCCAGTAACTCCGGAGCGAGCTTGGTGGTAACATAAATCGCCGTCGGGCCGTCAGCGCCTCCAATAATACCGATCGCGCCAGCCTGAGCATCAGTAAAGCCTAGGAAAATTGCGCCGATAAATGTGATAAAAATACCAATCTGAGCGGCAGCTCCAAGAATAAAACTCTTGGGATTAGCTATAAGAGGACCGAAATCAGTCATAGCGCCTACGCCGAGAAAAATCAAAGGAGGATAAATTCCAAGCTTAACCCCTTGATATAAATAATAGAGCAGTCCACCGTAATGAGGCACATTATAATAGGTTATGCCGTTCATTACGGTCGTTGCGTAGCCCTCGGTCGTACCCTTAACTTTTATACATTCCGCCGCGCTCATCAGCTCTGTCTGAGGAGCTTCGGTAATCGCGGGATATAAATTAACAAGAAGCATACCAAACGCTATCGGCAAAAGTAAAAGCGGCTCGAACTGTTTTTTTATGGCGAGGTAAAAAAGTACGCACGCCACTGCAATCATTACATAGTTTCTCCAATCGAGTTGATTCAGACCTGAGCCCTGAAAAATACCCTCGATGGCTTTCCAAAATCTTTCAAATATTTCCATATCTACGGTTCCTTTCTTATTTAAAAGCCAAAGGGTTGATTATTCTCAAGAATCGCGGCTCTGCCCCATTCCGACTGAGATTTTGAGCGTTTGACGCTTTTAATCTTCACCTTTTGTTTTGAACCGAACATTGTATATACAGCAGCTGAAATAACAGCCACAATCTCCTCGGGTACCCCCTCGTCTATTGCGACAGGATTCGGCTCTGGAACGGGCTCTGATTTTTGCTTAGACAGCTCAGCGTCCATAAGCTCCTGACGTTTTTTTGCTTCCTTCTCAGTTTTGCGTTCAATCGCTTTATTCTGAGCTTTTGACACTATAGTACCGTAAAGCCATATTATAAATATCAGCAGAATGAGCACGCCGAAGACTATAGCGAAGCCCGTTAGCAGCATTGAGGCGGAGATAGTAAATTTGCCCATCATATCCATAATATTACCCCCATATTAAATAATCATACATAGTAATTATACTTAATATGAGGGTAAAGTTCAATGGTTATTATAGAAATTTTTTAAAAAATTTTTGAATCTCTCCTACCGTCTGTATCGCAAATTAATCTATAGTATAATGCAGATAAGACCGTTACAGCCGTTGTTGATAATTTTTTCGATAGTTTCACCTATTTTCGCTCTGGCGTCGGAAGGCATACGGTAGAGTTTGTTGTGGAGACCTTCATTGACAAGCTCATGAACGCTCTTGCCGAAAATATTTGATTCCCAGATTTTAATCGGGTCTTCCTCAAATTCCTTGAGCATATAAGCGACAAGTTCCTGACTTTGCTGTTCCGAGCCTACTATCGGTGTTACCTCGGTTTTAGTATTAACCTTCATCATATGAATTGACGGAGCTGAGGCTTTGAGGCGGATTCCGTACTTACCCGACTGTTTGATTATCTGCGGCTCTTCAAGCGTAAGTTCCTCCATAGCGGGCATAACTATACCGTAGCCTGTATCCTGAACCTGCTGATACGCGGCGGCAATTTTATCGAACTCACGCTGTTTTTCAGATAAATTTGATATACAATCAAGAAGCGTACACTCATCGTTTATTTCGAGTCCCGTACGCTCAGATAAAACAGTGTAAAACAGTTCATTTTTTACCGCGACAGCGACACTCGCCTGACCCTTGCCAAGGTTCAAATCAACCAATCGGCTGTATTCGATATACTCACAATCGGCAATTTCATTAAGCGTCTGCTGAACCTGACGGATTTTCTCTATCTTGGACGCCGCGTTTTTGATTGAACGCATTATCTCGGATTTTACAGTATGGTCGCTCGGTAAAGAAACTATCCATTTGGGAATATCAATATCTATTTCTTTTATCGGGAACTCAAAGAGAAGCTGGGCTAAAATCTTCTTAATCTCAAGTTCATCGAGCTCCATACAGTTGACAGGTACAACAGGAACCATATACTCGTCACTGAGATTCTTTGATAAAGCGGCAGCGGTTTCGGATTCGGGGTTAACGCAGTTTAACAGGATAATAAAAGGCTTGTTAATCGCTTTAAGTTCATTTATAACTCTTTTTTCGGCTGAAGCGTACTCCTCACGCGGAATATCCGTTATTGTACCGTCGGTTGTAATTACAAGCCCTATTGTACTGTGGTCGGTAATAACTTTTTTGGTGCCTATTTCCGCCGCGTCTCCAAAAGGTATTTCGTCATCAGACCAAGGAGTTTTGACCATTCGGGGAGTATCCTCCTCAATGTAGCCCAACGCGCTGTCGACGATATAACCGACGCAGTCAACCATTCTGACGTTGAGATTCGCTTTATCTGAAAGCGTAATATTCACGCTTTCTTCAGGGATAAACTTAGGCTCGGTAGTCATAATCGTCCTACCGCCAGAGCTTTGAGGTAATTCGTCAACCGTGCGGCTGTATACTCCTTCATCGCTGATATTCGGTAAAACAATCGTATCCATAAATCTTTTTATAAAAGTGCTTTTTCCCGTTCTGACGGGGCCTACTACGCCGATATACACGTCTCCGTTAGTACGGCGTGAAATATCTTTATATACTGATCTTTCTTCCATTTTCGTTCTCCTTTAGGCTATAGGTATAAGGAGCATTGACGGCTCCTCGAGTTCTTCTGAGGTCAAAAGATTTTCTGAGACAATTTGATCCTTTTTTGTTTTATAGAGCTTGGCAATATCCCATATGTTTTCACCTGAATTCGCGTAATATAGAGTGAGCGCGCTGTTCTTTTTTTGTGCTTTATTGTTTTCATCAATATTTATAGATGAAACCATTTTTATACAGGAAGTCTTTTGAAGCGTTATATTGTACTTTAATTCACAACGAGTTTCAATCGTTTCGGATTCTCCGAGCCTGTAGCTTGAGCTTATGATATTCACAGCAGAACAAAGTACATCGGAATAATCATCATCGAGCTCAATTTCTTCACAAACATCCGCGGATCGTTCAATATATACAGGTGATTTATCGGAATCAAGAGCCAGTATGCTTACGTTGACTTTTGAGCTAAGTAAAAGCTTTCCGTCAGATATACTCGCGGTGACGGGAGCGGACTCGGTGTTGAAATCCAGTATTTCACTTATATCGCAATCACTGACAGATAAAGTGCTCTTATGCATAAAAGTATCGGATATAATTTTGGTTTCGACAGGCACGTTAACACGGCTGAACTCAACTTCTGAGCAAAACTCCGTGCTGTAAGCGTCCTCGGCAATCTTAATTGTTTTGGGAGCGTAACCCAATACAAACGCGCTGAGACGAGCGTCAAAGTTGATAAGCGGGTTTTCGGAGAGAATATCGGATTTTAGCGTTAACTCATATGACAACACAGACAGGTGAACGCACGGTGTTGTGCTTTCGTCCAGTCCCAAACAATCCACAATCTCAGAGAAAGGAACTATGTAATCAAAACGAATAGGTTTGCCCGATTCAATATCTGACAAATAAAGCACACTGACATTAAGCTCTCCGTTAAGCATCAGCTTGTCGGGAATTATCTTATAATCAGTAATACGCGCTTTGACATCGTTGTCTATAATTAACTCGACGGGAGGTTTTCCTGTTATCTGTATTTCATCAGCTGCAGTAAACTGCTTATCTGAAAAACATTTTAACTCCGACGCTGTAACCTCTTTGGTTTTGAATTCGATATTATCAATGTCATCTATAGAATACAGATTGATTTCACCTTTAGTAAATACTTTTACATAAAGTGAAAAAGCGCCGTGAATAGTTAGCCTTCGCCTTGAAAGAGCGCGACAGTTGACGTATTCACATTTGACTGAGGTATCAATAATATAATCGTCGTTAACACCGCTGAGTTTGAACTCTGATGAAAACGGAAGGTTTTGTTCGCAGGCTCTTATCGTGCCTTTTTCGCTGTCTTCATAAAGGATTGATACAACCGATGTGCCGTCAATCCTCAGTTGTCCGCCGCTGAGTGTGCGGTTATAAATCTTAGGCGTAATGGAACACCGCAAGATTTTCTCAATATCGGGACAATAATCGGGAAGTGTAAAGTCTATATCCACAGGCTGTTCGCTCACTTTGTTGAGCACTTCAGCCAGTGAACCTACAGGTTTTTTATTCAGAATTAATTCCATATTTTTCCTCTCCTTTTATATGCTAGTAAATTCTATTAAAAATAGGACAAAATTAGAACAGTAAATAGAAAAAAGCCTCCTTGCGGAGGCTTAATCAGTATACTTCTTTCGGCAGTTTTGGTATTTTAAAAATCTTCCTTAGGAAAAATGATATGAATTTTGGGTTTTCTATAAGTACTACTTTCATCCTTTTACCTCCTACACATTGAGATACCTAACGCGATTACGGTGATTAAAGATATTATCAGCACCCATCTGCAGGGCAGAATTGTCGCAAGGAGCAGACCAACCCCAAACGAAAGCGCCGTGCTCACCTGTTGTCGATAAGTTTTCATTTAATCACCCTTTAGCATTGTATGGTAAAAAAAGAAAAGTGTTACAAACAGCAGATGTTGCAAAAGTATAATAACTGAGATATAATAGAATCGAAAATATGAAATGAGAATAAAAAAATGAGAACTATAGAAATAAAAGAAAACGACGGCGGCCAGAGACTCGACAAATATCTGAGCAAGCGCTTTAAGACAATGCCGAAATCACTGATGTATAAGTACATACGCACTAAATACATAAAGCTAAACGGCAAGAAGTGCGATAAAGCGGACTTTTTAAAGGCGGGCGACGTTCTGACGCTCTATATCAAAGACGAGTTCTTTGAGGAAAACGAAGAAAAAAGCTATGAGTTCACAAAAGCTCCCGACAAGCTTGATATAATCTATGAGGACGAAAATATTATCCTTATTGATAAAAAGCCAGGGTTGATTGTGCATCAGGACAAAAGCTATCACTTTGACTGTCTTGTGCTCAGGGTTCAGCATTATCTCTACAATAAAGGCGAGTATAACCCTGATGAAGAAAAAGCTTTTACACCCGCGCTTGTCAACCGAATTGACCGTAACACAGGCGGAATCGTAATCGCCGCTAAAAACGCTGAGAGTCTCAGAATATTGAACGAGAAAATCAAAACCCGAGAGGTTGAAAAATATTATCTCGCAATGATGTGTGGAAAACCGAGACTTGACAGCGGGATTATGAAAGACTATCTTATAAAAAACAACTCAACTAACAAGGTGAAAATATTTAAAAAGCCAGTCGAGGGCTCAAAAGAGATTATAACGGAATATAAGATTCTTGATTTTAACGGCAAAAAATCGCTCGCTGAAATCAAGCTTCATACGGGAAGAACCCATCAGATAAGAGCTCATATGGCGTTTATCGGATGTCCGCTTGTCGGCGACAGCAAGTACGGTAAAGATAAAAAGAGTTTTATAAATGATAAATATCAGGCGCTTTACGCTTATAAGATAAAGTTTAGCTTTAAAACTGACGCGGGCAGATTGAATTATTTGAACGGTAAAGAGTTTAAAGCAGATAAAATATGGTTTGTAAAATAAAAGGACGGCGGATGCCGTCCTTTAAATTATGCCATTTTTTGATTGTTGCTTTTAAGTGAGAATTTTGATTCTGTGCCGTTTTTAAGCTTGATAAAGTTCGGATAATGGCGGACAATTACAAGCAGCGCGGATACAGCGCAAAGGATTTCTACCCAGCCCGAAGCGGGACCGAGGAAGAAAAGAATTATCGGGCACGCGAGAGCCGCTGTACAGGACGCTACAGACATATATTTGAACATCCAGAGCACTACGAAAAATACTCCCATAGCGAGTACAGCCATTCTCCAGTCAACAAACCATGTTGTGGCGAAGCCAGCCATAAAGGCTTTGCCGCCCTTGAACTTGTACCAAATCGGGAAGCAGTGACCGAGCATACAGAACAATCCCGAATACGCCGCGCCGAGCTGCCAAGTTTCAAAACGCATCTCAAAAGCAAGCGCTGATATAAAAACAGGGAAAGCGGTTTTGAGAACGTCAATGAGAATTACAGACCAAGACACAATGCCGTTGCCGTAAACTCGTTTGAAGTTAGTGAATCCAGGGTTTTTGCTGCCCTTTTCACGTATATCCTCGCCGTAAAAAATTCGAGAGAGAATAATCGCGCCGTTAACGCCGCCCAATAGATAAGAGACGGCAGCGCTTATAATTAAATAGACTAAAAAAATCATACGCCAAAGTGCTCCACATTTTTACCGAAAGCAAATATACCGAGAGCGTCGGGGCCGATTGAGGCACCGATGATAGGCCCGATATATCCCATATGTGTTTCTGTTGTCGGAATCTTTTCCTTGATAAGCTTCTCAAGCTCGAGCGCGTCCTCCTCGCTGTCAGCGTGAGCGATATAAACGCACTGCTTCTCGGGCTCCTCTATATTCTCAGCCATAAGGTTGACAATCTCCTGCATTGAGTTAAAGCGGCCTTTAGCCTTTTTCACAGGAACGTTGTCGCCCTCAGGGTTTGAAATGATAATGGGCTTTACGCCGAGAAGGTTGCCGAAGAACGCGGATGTAGCCTTAACTCTGCCCGCGCGCTTAAGAGCGTCAAGACTGTGAACGGTTACATACTGGTTAAGGTTGTTGCGGATAGCCTCAGTGTTCTTGACAATTTCGTCAAAACTCATACCATCGTTGCGGAACTGAGCCGCCTTAATAGCAACAGCGCCCTCACCCATACAAGCGTTGAGAGAGTTCATACTATAAATTTTTCTGTCGGGATATTCTTTGATAAGGTCTTTAGCGACAACCTTACCCATTTCGACAGAGCCAGAAAGCTTTGAGGAACAGCCAATATAAATAATATCGAAGCCCTCGTCGAGCGCTTTTTTAAACTCTGTTCTGAACACCTGCTCGGGAACCTGAGTTGTAGTGATACGACCGCCGTTTCTCATAATGTCATAAAATTCTTTTGGAGAATAATCAGTCCAGTCAAGGTTAGCTTCCTTTTCTTCTCCATTAAAAATAGTATTCATCTTGAGATACTCGATGTTGTACTTTTCGCGCAAATCCTTAGTAAGGTCTGAGCATGAGTCTGTAAAAATCTTGATTTTTTCCATTTTAATCACCCTTCAAAATGTATTATTCCAATACTAATATATAATCATAAATCGGCTGACCGCCGTAAATCATAACAACTTCAGTACGTCTGTATTTGGCTCTGAGAGTCTTTTCAATCTCACGACAATCATCCTCACTGACGGTTTCGCCGTAAATTACAAGCATAATATCATATCGTGAGGCGTTGAGCTTTTCGGTCAAAAGAAGAAGCGCATCCTCCTTGTTGCCGTCGTCAACCATAATCTTGTCGCCGACAAAGCCGATATAATCATCCTTTTGGACAGCAACTCCGTCCTTTTCGGTATCGCGGACAGCTTTAGAGACAACGCCTGTTACGACAGAGTCGATAACCTCTTTCTGCTCACTGATTATATCATCAAGACTGTCAAGTGATGTGTCGAGCATTGAGATAGCCGCGTAACCCTCGCCAACAGTTTTGGTTGGGATAATGCAAATCTTAGCTTCATTATATAATTCAGCCGCCTGCTGAGCGCCGAGAATAATGTTGCCGTTGTTTGGATAAACAAGAATTGTGTCGGCGTAAATCTTTTCAAATGCCTTGATGAAATCCTCTGTGGAGGGATTCATACTCTGCCCGCCCTCAACAACTATATCGCAGCCAAGATTTATGAATGTCTCTTTGATGCCGTCGCCGCTCGCGACGCTCACGATGCCATATGGTTTTTTGACCTGTTTTTTCTTGAATTGTTCTTTTTTGACGTTCTCGGTTTCGTTATGTTGGAGCGTCATATTCTCAATTTTGAGAGTAAGGAACTCGCCGAACTTCTGGCAATAATCAAGAACCTCACCAGGCGTCATAGTATGAATATGAACTTTTATAATAGTACCGTCGGCGAAAGTCACAACGGAATCACCGATTGAGTTGAGGTGGTCTGAGAATCCATCAAAATCAAAGTTATCTACGTCAATCTTGGATTTCTGCAGTCTGAGTAAAAACTCGGTGCAGTAGCCGAACTCAAGAACACTGTCCTCTGTAAACATATTGACGTCAACCTTGTTCTGCTTGGGAGCGGATGACGAAACGTGTGAAACCTCGGCACCGTTGAGAGCGTCGTTCATACCATTAAAGATACAGATAAGACCCGCGCCGCCGCTATCGACAACACCTGATTCTTTGAGAACATCAAGAAGCTCGGGAGTTCTCTCGAGAGAGCGGTTAAACTCGGCAATCAAATCTTCAAAATAGCTTTCGTATGTACTGTCATCGGTAATTCTTCCGCCAGCGTACTCAACGCCCTCGCGGAACACCGTAAGAATTGTGCCCTCTACAGGCTTGCTGACAGCGCCGTAGCTCTCCCTCACTCCGCTTATCAGTGCGGAGTCAAAGCTTTGAAGGTCGCAGTCGCTTATGCCTCTAAGTCCTTTGGCGATACCAGAGAAGATACGAGAAAGTATAACTCCCGAGTTACCTCTTGCGGACAATAGCATACCGTCTGAAACTGCCGCCGCGGTTTTGCCGAGTTCATTCTCGGGTTCAACCGACAAGCCGCCCTCGGCGGTCATCAGCATATTTTCGCCAGTGTCGCCGTCTGGAATCGGGAATACATTAAGATTATTAATAATTTCTTTGTTTTCGGATAGATTGGCGGCACCAGCGTTCAGCATTTTCAGGAACATTTTGCCGTCAAGTTTTTTAACCATAAAATCACCGTAGTCCTATATTGTAATCCTATATTGACCTATAGTTATACATATACCTATACTATTATAATCATATCTATAAAAATGTAAATAGGTAAATTCGACTAAATGTGGGGTTTTTTGATAATTATTTTGGAATATATGGTAGTTTCGGCAAAAAAAGAGGCTCTCAGCGTGGAGAACCCTTTAGTTTTCAAAAATCTTTGTTTGTAAAATTCTGCTGAGCCATGTTATAACCAGCGTACTTATTATCTTGCCCGCGAAAGGAATTACTCCGATATACGCAAACCCCGCTACAAGGGCGGTATCAACTAAAAGCACAGCAAGCCAAAGTAATATATAAGAAGAGATGACCTTTGGTTTTGACTTAGCGTTTCTGAAGAGCACACGTTTGTTTATAATCAGGTCACAAACCGTGCTGATTACGCGGGCAATCAAACTACATATTATAATCAAAAATAATATGTTTGTATAATCCCCCAGCGACCATAAACTCATACCCGAGCCGCGAACAAAACAAATGCTGAAAACTATTAAATCAACAATAAAGCAAATAATCGCGGGATAAGCGAATTTCAGAATCGACCAATAGATTCTCACGCTGTCGGGCAAGGGATTGAAATGGGACGAAGGATTGCCGTCCTCGTAGACCGTTTCAATATCTACCTCGCGGATTTTAACACCGAGACGAGCTAGCGTCATAAGTACAATCATCTCGTATTCATAACGTGAACCTTTTACATCAGCTACCTTGTCGATTATTCTGTCAGAAAAAGCGCGGAGCCCTGTCTGGGTTTCATTGAGGTGGGTAAGTGTAGCCTGACGAAAGCCGAAGTGAGTGATATTGTTGCCGACCTTACTTCTGAAAGGCGTACCCTCAAGCTTGAGATTACGCTTGCCGATAATAAAATCATCGGGATTCTCGGCGGCGCGGTCGGCGAGCTTGACGGCGTCCTCTACCCTATGCTGACCGTCCGCGTCAATTGTAACCACAATATAAGGCGTAATATAATTACACTTAATATAATCAACGCCCGTTTTGAGCGCTTCGCCCTTGCCTTTGTTCTGACTATAGGATAAAACGCAGGCGTACTCCTCGGCTCTTAAAAAGAGAGAATCGTACTTTTCACCGCTGCCATCATTGACAAGGACAATTTCAAAACTGTTTTCTTTTAAACCTTGGAGCACATCAAAAAGTGTTTCATCGGGCTTGTACGCGGGTACAAGCGCTATTTTGTTGTAATTATTCATATTAGCTTAGCGCCTCCCGCTATATTATAAAAATATTATAACAAAGTTATAGCGTTTTGTAAATGAAAAAACTTATTGCTCCTAAGAATTACAATAAGGGCGGCTCAAAAAAGTTTTGAGCCGCCCACAGACTGTAGAAAAACTCAGAATTCGTGAAAGCGGATTCCGAGTTTATCTACAGTCTGAAAGGACACCAAAAAATGGTGTCCTTTTTTGTGTTGGTGGAGATAACTACGTTTCATCTATTGTAAAAGTAACGTTTCGCCTGTTACCACCTCTCAATTGGTGAAGTTCGGCTAACGCTACGGGCTAAAAACGCTCCCCCGGAGCGTTTTCTTTACGCCCTTTCGAGCCCCGTTATCTCTTTTTCGCCAACATAAAAAGGACACCAAAAATGGTGTCCTTTTTGCGTTGGTGGAGATAACGGGGCTCGAACCCGTGACCTCTTGACTGCCAGTCAAGCACTCTCCCAGCTGAGCTATACCCCCTGATGCAATTGATATTATATACAAAAAAGCTGTTGTTGTCAATAAGGCTGTCCCAAATAAATTCGGGACAGCCCATTTTCTTTTATCACGGTATAGCGTAATTGTAGTTTGGTTTCAGGTCAAGACCTTGTTCGCCCTGCCCCGGATACTGGTTTTCGCCGTCGTTAAAGATTACATACGCTTTTGTCCAGTCCTCTTTAATCTTATAGGAATATGTGTTGCCGCTTTCCTTGGTCATCTCATAACCCGGCCAAGCCATCTCCTGTGTATCGCCGAAATAAATATATACATTTACAACATCTTTCCAAGAAGAAGGCTTCGTGAATGTTATACTGTCACCCTTTTTAACGCCCTGTCCCGCGAATGTTATCTCGGGGTTAGTAAAGCAGTACTTCATATATGTTGCGGTACCCTTATCGTTCTCGCCAAAGAGTTCGAGCTTTATAGCGCCCTTTTTCATATCCTTTGAGGTAAGAGTTAATTTATCACCGTTTTTGTAGCTCTTCTTTTTACCGTCGTTGATTGAATAAGAGGCGTTAGCGGCGTCTTTGCTTTCGAGCTTAACCTCAACGCTTTCGCCGCTGAACGCGGGAGTTGTATCATCGCTGATTTTTACAACCGCGCTCTTATCGCGCGAAACGTAGCCGTCGTTGTAGAGAACTACTACGGTGTTTTCGGGGATAGCTTTTTCGGATGAAAGCTTGCCGCCATTAACGGTATACTCTGTCTTGCCGTCAACACGGTCAACATATGTGCCGTCCTTAAGGTCGGTATCCATATTGAGCTTGAGTTTTCCCGATGTATTAACTATAACAGCGCCCTTGTCTCCGCGGCAAATCTCAACAGCCGAGTTATCACCGTCGGGATTGTATAACTTTTCTTTCTCGCCTACCATAGCGTTGCGGAAGAAGTTAACTTCTTTTACATAGCTGTTCTTATAGAACTGATCGCCGCTCGCGCCGATATAGTTCATTGTGCCCCATTGATTCTCTACAGAGTTGCCATAGGGACGATCAAAGAACAACGGAGTACCCTTGGCTCTTGCCGTTAAAACAGCGTAGCCGAGGATAACCTGCTTGTCGTCCATCTGAGCCCAGTTGCCGTCGTTGATATAGTTATCGTGAGACTCAACCCATGTTACGCAATCTTCCTTATCGCCGACACGCAGATTGCTGATATTATCCGCTGAAAGAGTATTATAGATTATCGCGCTGCGTATAGTTCCGCCGTACGAGCTTGCCGCGCAGGCACCTATAGTTTTGATATAGTCGCCGATACGGTCATTATCGCCCTGCAAAACTTCGCCGTAGTTAAAAATTCTCTTAGCGTCCTTAATATCAGATGTGACTCTATTCCAGAAATTATTTTTGACACCCTTAGTTTCTGTCGGGTCATCGGGCAAACCGATATGTTTGGCGGCGTCGTACCTGAATCCGTCGGCACCGCAGGTGATACAGTCATTGAGATACTTTATGAAATAATCCTGGAACTTCTTGTTCTCAGTATTGATGTCGGGAAGTCCGCCCATCTTGTATGTAGTGCACTGAAGTCTGTTGCCATAGTCTGAAATATCCTTATCATTGTTTTTGTGATAAAGATTGTCTATACCGCCGACAGCTTCGAGCAGATTGTTGTTGATTTCGTCAGTTGTGGGAGTAGTATGGTTCGGAACAACGTCTACAATAACCTTAACACCGAGTTTGTCAGCTTTTTCGCACATTGTTTTGAACTGGTCGCGCGTGCCGAGCTGGTAATTGCCGATTGTATAATCGGTCGGCTGGAAATGGTAATACCACTTACCGTCGCCGTAAAGCTGCATACCGCCGTTCTCGCCCTTAAGACACTCGTTAATCGGCGAGGTCTGGATTGTGCTGAAGCCCGCCGCGGCTATATCCTCGAGTGAGTTTGTGATCGTCTCAAAATCCCAGCAGAAGCAGTGGAGTATTGAGCCGTCCTTGATATTTTTTGTCAGAGACGCGGTTTTATCGCCGTCAGAACCAGCGCCGCAAGAGCTCATGCTAAACGCCGCTAAAGAAGCGATAAGAACAGCTAAAAAAATTGATGTGACTTTTTTAAGCATGGTATACCTCCATATAACTTGATATATATATAATAACATATATAATAACACTTTTCCTATATTCAAATGCAACAAAAATTTAGCAAAAAAATATACAAATTTAACTATAGATTTTTTTAAAAATATATGTTAGAATAGAATAGATTAAAAGGAGGTTTTTCAAAATGAAAAAAATTACCGCTATTTTATTATCCGTTTTAATGATTTTAGGCTGCGCTTCGGTTATGGCTGTATCAGCCGCTACCCCTGTAGCCACAATCAATGTAAACGGTGTTGATTATCAAACTTCTGTCGGCAGAACAGTTACATATACTGTTAACCTTCAGAACGCTAAAAAGATTTCTAACGGTGAATTCGGTATCAACTATCCTCAGACGCTCCTCGAAGTTTCGAGCCTCAGCTTCCCTCTTGTTCAGAATATGAGCTTAGCTTACAATTACACACAGAACAGATTTAACTTAATCAGCTTTAATTTCTCTGATGCTAATACTGAGAATGCCGCGGATTTCACAGGCGGCGCGGTTCTGGCTACTGTAAGTTTCAAGGTTAAAGCTGAAGGCACAGGCTATATCTACCTCACAAAAGAAGCTATGAGCAGCATAGAGATGGTTACGATTCCTAATGGTAATGGAGAAAACGAAGAGATTCCTATTATTGTTGACGAGCTGCCGAACGCTACATTCACCGAAACATTTACAGGCTACGGCATTGACCCCGAGACTACTATCTCCGCTAAGGCGGCTAAGAGCTCAATCTATGTAGGCTCAACAACTTCAGTTAAGGCTACTGTTAAATACGGCAAAGGAACAACAACATTCTCATCAAGCAACAAGTCAATCGCGACAGTAACCTCAAAGGGCGTTGTTAAGGGCGTCAAAGCTGGTACTGTTAAAATCACAGCCAAGAACAACGGCAAGAGCGCTACTGCTACTATCAAGGTTGTCAACAAAAAGGCAAACACTCTTTCTGTAAAGGGTAAGACAATCAAAGCTAATTCCAAGAAGAACACAACCTTCGCTAAGACAAAGGCATTCACTATCAAGAACGCCAAGGGCACAGTAACCTTCAAGAAGGCAAGCGGCGATAAGAAAGTTTCTATCAACGCTAAGACAGGCAAGATCACCGTTAAGAAAGGTCTAAAGAAGAACAAGACTTACAAGGTTAAGTTTAAGGTTACAGCAGCGGGCACATCCGTTTATAAGGCAGGCTCAAAGACTGTAACAGTTAATGTAAAAGTTAAATAAGATTACAAATAATTCAGAGGGCTGACGAAAAGTCAGCCCTCTTTTTTCGGGAGCGGCAGGAGCAGCTCCCCTACATTATACAACAATAGATTTATTAAGGTGGATTGAGTAGATAATAATTTCTTTAACCCTGAGGTTCATTGTTTCTTCAAGGGCGGATTTGTAGAGCTCAACCTGCTTATGATACATATCAACGAGCTTATTTACATCCTTTACCCTGTCGGTTTTATAATCAACAATAACAACCTCGTTATCCTCGACAAACGCCAAATCTACAGCGCCCTGCATAATAATCTTGGTGTTTTTGAACTTGTCGTCGATATTGCTGTTATAATCGGACGCGTTAATCTTAACCGTGAACGTATACTCGCGGAAGTATTCGTCGCTGTTAATCACACGATCAATCAACTCACTGTTCAAAAATTCTTTTATAGAATTAAAATCAAGCAGTTTATATTCAACATCTGACAGAAAACCGTTTTTAACGAGACGCTGAGCTTCTAGCTCGGCGTTTTCTCTTGCTTTAATAATATCACAACGCTCCATAAAGCTGTGAAAAGCCGCACCTCTGAGAGCGCCTGTCGGTTTGTCATCGGACAAAAAGCTTGGTTTTAAAAGAAGCTTGTTGAAAATTTTGTTATCTTTATGCGAAAGCTCGGAGGCGCTGACCTTCTGGGGCAATAATTCAAGGGGTTTATTCTTGTACTGAAAGGCGAGTCTTTCTTTAAATTTTGCCAGAATCCGCGCATCAGGTTTTACTGGGTTTTCGGATTTTGCTTTCGGTTTGAAGCTGTCGTTATCATCATAATCTTCAGGCTCGGCGACCACGCTCAGTTTCCAAGGGCGATAATCTTCGCTGTAGTTAGCGTAATCGGGTTCAATATTTTCCCGAATACCCTTACACGACGGATTTGAAAGCGCCGCCAAAAACAACCAGTCAGAAAAACAAGTTGAGCGCTTTATCAGATACGGTGACAAAGGATAAGTTGTAATCCGAGATTCAAGCTTACCAATGTAACCCTTTGGATTTTGTTGAGCTGAGGTTATTATAAGCCGCTCCTCTGCCCTTGTCATCGCGACATAAAGAATACGCATCTCCTCTGAAAGCTGAGAGTCAGCACTCATTAACGAAACAGCCTTGCGCTGAATAGTATCGTACTTTATAAGATTATACAGATACCGAATACCAACTCCGCCAGAGTTGTTGACTATCATATCGGACGTAGTATCCTGCAGGTTGAATTTAATTGAAGTGGCGGACAAAAAGCACACGGGAAATTCAAGTCCTTTGCTAGCGTGCACACTCATAATACGCACAGCGTTGAGGTTATCGAGTCCTGGCTCATCGCCGGAGTTGATAATGGTCCCGTTATCTCTCATTCTGTCAATAAAGTATATAAAAGAAGTCAGAGATTTATATCCGCTGCCCGCGTATTTTCGGGCGTACTCCTGAAGCAGATTGAGATTTTTTGACGGCATACCGTTTATTGCTGTAACTATAGAGCCAAAGCCTGTCGTCCTGAGAATAACGCCAATCAGCCTGTCGACAGAGGTTGTGACGGCGAGCGTACGCATTTTACTGATAAAGTCAATAAAATCTTTGCACTTATCATTATACTCCGCGCTCGATTTTACGGAATTATATATGGGTACGCGGCGGTTGTCCGCGCGGATTTCAGCCATATCATCAGCACTAAAGCCGAATATCGGGCTCATCAATACAGACAGCAGAGGAATATCCTGAACGGGATTGTCGATAACCCTGAGGAGGTTGAGCATAACTTTAATCTCGTTCTCCTCAAAGAAATTGTTTTTCTCGGTCGAGAGGACAGGAATACCGTATTCTTTAAGAACGTTTGAGAAGGTTACGGCTCTGCGGGTATCGCCTCTGGCGCTTCTGAGCAGTATAGCAAAATCGCCGAAGCTGACGTTTCGTGTAGAATCGCCGTCTTTTACCTGAAGCTTGTTTTTCATCAGGTCTATTATTTTTTCGGCTATTCTCGCGGCCTCAAATTTGTCTTTTGTTTCGTCTTCCTCTTTATTGAGCTTTGAGGTATCAATGAGCATAAGCTCCATATTAGGCTCTGAGTTTTCGGGATAGGACGCGCCGCATATGAGCTTTTCCTCATCGTTATACTCAACGCCGCCCATCTCCTTGGACATCAGCGAAGCGAACACAAAGTTGCACGCCTCAATCACGCCGAGACGGCTGCGGAAGTTTTTGTCGAGAACAATCTTCGCGGGATAGACGGGATTTTCTCTGTCATAACTTTGATAGTTATCTTTATAGTTTATAAAAATATCGGGCTTAGCCTGGCGGAAACCGTAAATACTCTGTTTAACGTCGCCCACCACAAAAAGATTGTTTCTGTTATGAGTTACAGCTTTGAAAATTAAATCCTGAGTATCGTTTATATCCTGAAACTCATCAACCATAACCATATCAAACTCATCAGCTATTTCCTCGGAAATATCTGTAAAAGAAATTTTACCGCCGTTATTATCACAGAGGAGCTTGACGGTCAGGTGCTCAATATCAGAATAGGTCAGCAGGTTCTTATCGGTTTTGAGCTGCTCAAATTCACTGATAAATCTTTTAACGCAGTCAAACAGAGCTTTTATCAAGGGATAAAGCTTTTTGGTTTCTTTTTCGATAGTTTTCATGTCAGAGATAAAAACAGATTTAAGGCTTTTTATCTCGTCTTTATATGTATTTCTGGTATTCTTGATTAATTCCTTGTATTTATCGTCGTTAGCGCCGCGGATTACAGGGAATTTTTTTAATTCAAAGCTCTGGAGCTTATCATAAAAGCTGTCCCAGTCATCTCGCATAATGTCGGAGTTGAGGTTGTTGATAATCGTGTAATCATCGGTAATTGTCTCGCGAATTTTTTCGAGCTTATCAGGAGCAAGAAAATCATCGAGCTCGAGGTATTTAAAGCAAGTCTGGTTGAGCTCCAGACAATAGAGCAGGCACTCTCGGGCGTAGTCCATTATATAAGCGAAATAGGGTGTGTCTTTAAAGCTTACTAAATCAGTATCGTAGTACCTGAGCATTTCATCAAGACGATTATCAGGGAACGGAACAGAAGTAAGAAATCTGTAGATACCAAGTATATTCTTTTTTAAATTGTCATCGTTGCGGTGGGAACATACTGCGCTGACGAGATTTAAAAAACTCTTATCGTTCTGACGATAAAAGAAATCGAGTGTATTATCGACAGCCTTATTAAGCAGTATGCTTTCCTCGCCTGCGTCGGGAATATTAAAATCACGCTGAATATCTAGCTTATAGAAATAACGGCGCACAAAATCAGTACAGAACGAATCAATTGTGGAAATTCTCGCGCTGTAAAGCAGGTGCTTTTGGGTAAGCAGATATTTATTGTACGGGTCGTCATTAAGCAGATTATTTATCGCGGCTTCGATACGGGAGCGCATTTCAAAGGTCGCGGCGCGGGTAAAGGTGACGACAAGCATTCTGTCTATCGAGACAGGGTTATTCTCGTCAGTTAAAGCGTCAATAATTCGCTGAACTAAAACAGCGGTTTTGCCAGAGCCCGCGGCAGCTGAGACAAGTACGTTGCCGCCTCGCGCCTTAATGGCGTCATACTGGGCGGGAGTGGGATTAAAGTTACTCATTATTCTCAGCTCCTTTCTCCAGAATCTGGTATACTTCCTTGGCTGTCGCTTTGTCGGTGTAGCGGTAATCGTCGCCGAACTTACGCAGGCATACGCTGTCATACGGGCAGTAAGCGCAGCCGTTCTCAACGCCTTTGACAGGCTTCGCCTCTACCCTGCCGTCAAGAAGCGATTGTCCCATAGCGCGGATAGTATCGTCAATCTTCTCAAAAATCATATTTAACTGAGCGCTGTCGGCAAGGGTATCGGAGTATTTATCATCAACAAGCTTTTTTGACAGCTTTATATAGTCGCCGTTATTGTCCATACGGCTTATAACCTCGGAATCATTGAGCACAAGACCATTCATTTTGAGCTGGTCATTGAACTTGCCCTCAATGTTCTTTTCATCACTGCTTATTACGGGCGCGAACGCAGGCATATACAGTATACCCGAGGGAATCAGGCGCTTTTTATAATACTGCTCGCCGTTCTTCTGTACCGTGCGGAGATATATGAGCATCTGCATATTGATGCCGTAAAGAATATCGTAGAGCTTAAAGGTCTTTTTGCCTGTTTTATAATCTACAATCCTGATGTAGTACTCGTCATCGTTCTTGGGGCTTATATCAACCCTGTCGATAAAGCCGTTTACGATAACGCCGTGCTCATTATCAATATCAACCTTATAAGGCGGGATTTCGCCGTCGGAGCCTACGCGGAGCTCAAAATCAACAGGCGTAAAATCGCTGTGAGAAAGCTGCTTGATGAGCTGTTTTGTGAGCGCGAACATATTAGCTTTGAGGCGCTCGAATAGATTGGCGAAGGACTCGGGCTTATCTTCAAGTCCGCCGTAGTTTTCGTCAGTATAAGCTTTTGTTATTATGTCAACAGAGTTTTTAATATCCTTGTCGCTCAACGAATTGAGTACCGACTTGTTGTGGCGCTTTAAGAAATTCTCAAGGAAGTAGTGTACAACGTTGCCGACCTGTATAGCGTCGATAACAGCCGCTCCCCTCTCCTTTGCCTTAAGTCCGTAATTGCAAAAATACTGAAAAGCGCAGAGATGGTACTTCTCAAGCTGTGAGGCTGAGATTTTAATATCCCTGCCGAAAAGCTTTTCGGCTATGGCTTTATTTTCAATCCTGAACGGCTTTTTATTAAGTACGTTCTCGATTCGCTTTACATCGGTTTTGTACGAATCAAGCGAACTGAAATAGTCCTTAAGAGCAGTTATCTCAGAGGTTTTATCGTTGAATTTTTCAGCCATATATTCAAACGCCTGACGCTCGTTATATAGTTCAAAAGCCTCGCTGACATCAATTGAGGTGGAGTGGATACGGCTCGAAAACATCCGCTCAACCTCATAATAAATCTCGGACGGTAAGAATGATTCTCCCGAATAATTACCCGCGTATAAAGTTACAAAGAGTTTTTCGCTCGGAGAGGTCAGGGCGCAGTACGCCAGATACTTTTCGTGAGCGGCAAGCTCCTCCAAGCTGTCTGTCAAAGGTATATTATTCTCAATCAAAACGCGACGTTCCGTCTCGGAAAAAGCTCCCGCGGTCTTGGGCACTGAGGGAAAGACTCCGTCAACCGCTCCGATTACAAATACAGCCTTAGCGCCGCTGAGACGCACACGATCAGCGACACCGACATTCACCTGGTCCTGATAGGACGGAATATCGCTGAATCTTATATCGGCAATAAGATAATCAAGATACTCCTTGTATTTTTTCAGGCTGAGAACATCATTTCCCGCTGTGGCAACAAGCTTATCGAGGGATTCAATAAAGAGGTTATAAACACGAACTTCCTCGTCAGCCTCGGCGACAAAACCCTCGGACACGAGCTTATCATAAAGGCTGTCAACAGCCTCATCAATTTTATACTCATTCATCAAATCATAGAGCGCTTTTGAAATTTCACGGACAGTCGCATTTTTTGATTTATTATTAAAACTCAGCAACGGCTCAACAGCGTATTTTCTGGTTTTTTCTATTTGCTCGAGCTTCTTTTCGTCAGAGGGCGTCAACTTCTCCAAACCAGAGGGATTGAAGGTAAACTCATTCTTAAGGGCGCTTCGGTCAAGATTCCATGTGAACAGATAGTTCTCAAAATCGGCGATTTCAAGCTCTGAAAGACTGACAAGCTCGGTTTTAAGCATAGAAAGCAAACGCTCACGCTCAAAGCCGTAAATCAAAAACTCAAGCGCGGAAGAAACGAAACGAATCACAGGACGGTTATAAACATCCTTGGGGACATTCATAAAATACGGAATCTCAAATTTATCAAACTCAGTGTCAAGGATTCCGCTGTACATATTTATGTCGCGACATATTACGGCTATATCCTTATAATTATAGCCGCTGTCAATAATCAAGCTCTTGATTTTTCGCGCGACAAAGCCTGCCTCACGATATATGTCGGAAGCGATAAATGTTTCGATATTCTTAGTTTTTTCTTTATATTCGGCGGAGTTGTTTCTGAATATATTTTCTTCAATAAAAGGTATTTCTACGCTTTCAGAACGCAGCATTTTATCAAAAACTATATCTTCGCTCCGCTCAATTGAGTTGCGTTTAGCTATTCGGCTGATGTGTTTATAGGTACGGTAGGTTGTGAAAAAAACATCACTGTCTTTATAAGCTAAATCAAGATTGAGGGTAATATAAAAATCCTTTGAGCGGTGCATAAGCGTCGAGAGCACCTCGAGCTGTTGATATGTAAAACCGCTGAAGGAATTGACAACAATTGTATAATCCTCAAACAGCGAACTGTCCGTAAGCGCGGTATTGAGGCGGTTGAGATTGTCGAGCGGGTCAATATATGTACCCGTTAGAATCGCGTCATACGCTTCAAGCACAAGAGAGGTTTCGAATAGCTTTTGGCTCAGTGTTTCGCTCTCTATATTCTCGCGCGCGGATTCAATCATCTCTGGTGTAATGTTATCCTTCTTCCACTCTGAGAGCGAGTGAAGCATTAACTCGAGCGAGGACTTGCGGGTTTTCGAGGACGAGAAGAATTTAAGATTATCCTGACATTCGTCAAGCGCTTTACTCAGAATAATCCTGCGCACACCGTCGTCAATAACATTCTGAGGAATACTGCCTGTCTGCTTAAAAACATAGTCGCTGAGCCTGTCAAAGCCAAACACGAGCACATCACGACAAAGCCCCGCCCCCAAAGCGTTGAGGAAGGCGGTTTCGGTCTCAAAAGAGTTCTGGTCAGGCACAAGCATAAGCAACTTTGTATCGCCCGATTTCCTGAGCTCTGAGAGGATATTTACGATGCGGGTGGTCTTTCCGCTGCCAGATTTTCCGAATATAAATTGAAGCATATCGCACCTCTTGGGTTAATATGCTTCTATAATATCACAAGCTATGTCCCATAAAAAGGTCTATGAGAATAATGACGAAATTTTAACAAAATATTCGACTATCTTGAACTTAAACTCATAGCCGCCTTCGGTCATAATCTTATACTGATTATCACTTGTATCGTTTTTCAGAGCGTCATAATTTGTGCTTGCGCCTATGCACAAGGACGGATACATAACGCACCACCAGTTGTGCCCCTCGCCCTTGCCGATAGTGAGGCGCAGAGCGTTATAGAAGCCCGAGGGCATTGTTACCTTGCCGTAGTATCTGGTGTCGAAATACATACGCTTGATTTCGGCTTTCACCTTATAATTATAGCCGCTGCGCTCAACCTCTCTCTGAGCGACGTTAGCAATCTTCTGAAGATTATCCGCTGTGAGTTTTTCGGCGTTTATAAGACTATCTGCTGTTTTATAAAGACCATTGGTATATTTAAGTACAGAGTCACGAACTTTGAGCTTGAGCCTCTGGTCAGCCCTGCTGTCGGAATTAGCGAGAATATGAAGCCTGAACACCTCGCCGCTTATGTTTGAACACTCGGCTGAGAACGGTACCATACTGAAAATAATACAAATAACTGTGGCGGCGCATAACGCTTTAATAAAAAGTTTCATAAAAAAACCTGCCTTTATCTTTTACAAGATTATAGGCAGGTTTATAAATTTTATTCAATTACCGAGCAGCCTTCTTTTATGGGCTGACAGATGAACACATCGCTGTACTCCTTTTTTAGCGCTTCTACACACTTTTGGGCTTTCTTTTCATTATTAAAAACAGCGAACACAGCTGAACCTGAACCGCTCATACAAGCGCCGAGAGCCTTGTTTTTGAGCATAACGCTTTTAACAGCTTTGATTTCATCGAGATTAAGCGCGATTTCAAAGTCGTTGAGCATACAGCTCGTCATCATCCATATATCGCGGGCATAAATAGCCTTGACCATCTCAGCGGTAAACTCAGGATGACTGAGCTTCGCGGAATCTATTTTGGCGTACGCCTCGGCTGTTGAAACGCTGACATCAGGCTTACAGATTACGATATTACAGCGCGGAATAGAAATCATCTTCTTGAGCTTTGTTCCAGTACCGCTCGCGAGGCGGGTGCCTCCTGTTACACAGAACGGCACGTCCGCGCCTACCTTCTCGCCTATCTCGCACATTTCTTTTTCCTTTAAATGAGTTGAGAAAAGCTTATTGAGGGCGAATATAACAGCGGCGCCGTCGGACGAACCGCCAGCCAACCCAGCCTGAGTGGGTATGTTTTTATCTATTGTAATCTTTATACCGCTGTTGTCGGTTTCGGTGTATTTAAAAAACTCTGAAGCCGCTTTATGCGCGATATTCCTTTCATCACAGGGAACTCCCTCGTAATCGCAGAATATCTCAATTTCTTTCGTCTCGGTCTGTTCAACGGTAACGTAGTCATAAAGGCTGACAGCCTGCATAACCATACTGACGTCGTGGTAGCCGTCGGGTCGCCTTCTGAGAACATCAAGCGACAAATTGATTTTGGCGGGAGCCTGAACCTTAACCTTCACTTTTAAGCTCCTTAACAAATTCATCAATACGCTTCAATGCGATTTTTATATTCTTAAGCGACTGGGCGTAAGATATTCTTATATAGCCCTCGCCGCACTCTCCGAAAGCTGTTCCAGGGACAACCGCTATACGCTTTTCTTTTACCAGACGGGTAGCGAACTCATCGCTTGAGAGTCCAGTTGATTTTATGCACGGAAAAGCGTAGAAAGCGCCGTGCGGCTCAAAACAGGTCAAGCCGATTTCGTTAAGCTTACCGACAATAAGTCTGCGGCGCAGGTCATAATCCTTGCGCATCATACTCACATCATCGTCGCCGTTTTTCAGCGCTTCTACCGCCGCGTACTGAGCCGTGGTCGGTGACGACATAATGCCGTACTGATGAAGCTTGGTGATTTGCTCAATAATTTCAACAGGGCCCATAACGTAGCCGAGTCTCCAGCCCGTCATAGCGTACGCTTTTGAGAATCCGCTGATAACGAGGGTGCGCTCTTTCATTCCGTCAATCTCGGCGATAGAAACATGGTGCTTTCCGCCGTATGTAAGCTCACCGTATATTTCATCTGAGATTACAAATAAATTATGTTTCTTGATTACTTCGGCGATTGCCTCTAAATCCTCACGTTCCATAATAGCGCCTGTGGGGTTGTTCGGGAACGGCAGCAAAATCACCTTGGTCTTATCGGTTACGGCGTTTTCAATCTCCTCGGGTGTAAGGCGAAAGTTGTTCTCCTGCTTGGTTTCGATAAACACAGGCTTACCGCCCGCCATAGTAGTGAGCGGGTCATAGCATACAAACGCTGGCTGAGGAATCAGCACCTCGTCTCCCTCATCAACAACAGTTCTGAGGCAAAGGTCTATTCCCTCACTGCCGCCGACAGTAACCAGAATCTGAGTGTCGGGGTCGTACCTGAGATTAAATCGGCGATTATAATAATCGCTGATAGCGTTTCGAAGCTCTATAAAACCGCGGTTGGGTGAATACCATGTTTTACCGCGCTCAAGCGACTTGATTCCAGCCTCGCGGATATGCCACGGAGTCTGAAAATCAGGCTCGCCGATAGAAAGCGAGATGACGTTATCCATCTCAACAGCTATATCAAAAAACTTGCGTATACCCGAAGGCTTAACGCTGTTTATTCTTTTGTTTATAAAATTCTGATAGTCCATCACAGAACCATACTCCTTCTGTCAGAGTTATCGTCATCAACGAGACTTACTCCGCCGAGTTTATAGGTTTTGAGCATAAAATGTGTGGCTGTAGCGACAACGCCGTCAACGCAGGAGATTTTACGCGCGACAAAGGACGCTACCTCCTGAATTGTTTTTCCGTTGACGAATACCGCGAAATCATAAGAACCCGCCATAAGATAAAGCGTGCGGACTTCCTCAAACGACATAATCTTGGCGGCGATATTGTCAAAGCCTGTCTCCTTCTCGGGAGTTACTTTAAGGTCAATAATTGCTGTAACGCCAGCGTCGGGAACTTTGTCAAAATCAACTATCGCCTGATAGCCTTTAATTACTCCCGCCTGCTCGTATTCCTTAATCTGCGCGGCAATATAATCCTCGGGCTCGCCGAGCATCAAAGAAAGCTCCTGAGTTGTGAAGCTGCTGTTTTCTCTTAATAATTCAAGTAATTTATCCATTTTGTCCTCCCGATATTTTAATAATTTATTATACAGTTTGTAATACGTGATTGTCAACTTTTGACTGAAGATTGGCACAGACCGCCACACCTATACAAAACAGCTCGTTGTGTTCAGAATAAATGTTGAGCTCATAGCCGCTGCCGTTATCGCAAAAACGCTCGGCGTGCGTTGCCGCGACAGAATTATCGGCATCCATAATATCAAAGGATTTGGCGAAAAAATCCCCTCTGATATGCCACGATATACCGTAAAAATAACAAGTATTCTTCTTTGAATTAACTATAAATCTGACGCTGCGCTGCCTGGTGCTTAGCGAGTAAGCTCTGAGCGCGGGAAGCGGCAGAGGTTTTATTTTTAGCATAACCTTTCCGCGTAAGTCGCACAGCGCTATATTATTCTTGACTGTCTTAACATAATACTTATCGTTGCAGAATTCGTCAAGCACAGCGAACATAGCGCCATCCGCGGATTTGTCACGTTTAACAAATAGCTTCATAGTATCACCGAGGATAGTATTTTCAAAACGCAAAAAATAATGTATCACATATACCTCTATGATACATTATAAATCAAAAGTATTAAAATAACAAGTATTAAATCATATGCTTCGGCAGTCTGTGTCGGTTGAGGTTATAATACGAGTCTATCATCGGCTCATACTTGTTGAGGTATACACCAGTCATACCAATCATATACCAGAACCACATTACCATAAAGCTAATATCAAACAACAGCGCTTTTTCAAACAACGAATATACAAGATACGCGCAGCAAAAAGCGAAAAGGCATGGCAGAATATCCTGAGAATCCGCCTTCTGGCGTTTAAAGAGGTTCGAAATAGTGTGTTTGGCGAACCTGAATCCAAATATCGCGAACAACAAAAATCCAAACACACCCGTCGAGACTAGTAACGTCAGATAGCCGTTATGCAAATCATGATTATGATAGTTAAACGCGAGCGTACCGCTAAGATACTGTTGGCTGAATAAAATAATATTGCCGTTACCGATTCCGAACAACGGTGAAATCTTAAATAAGCCGATACTCTCTTTTATAAGCTTTATACGTCCGCTGTCCATATTTGAGTTCTCATGCTCAAAAGTAATCTCTTCTTCACTGGCGGCGGCCTCATCTGAAAGCTGCCCCGAAGAAAGGAGCGACGAAAACGTCTTTTGACAAACAACTCGCGTAAGATAAGCGGCGCCGACAATATAAACGCAGGCAAGCAGCATAGCGACAGTTTTTAACAGAACCTGTTTTATGTTCATTCTGGCGGGATTCGTGAAGAAGTAGAAAACTATAGTGAAAATTACATAGCATACAAACAACACAAGCGAAGCGTTTGAATCGCACAGAAGAAGCGAGAACAAGTCAACCGTCAGACACACAGCCAGCCAGATTCGGCTGATTCTGGGCTTTTTCGCCTGAGCGAGAAAATCGTGCTTTGAGATAATATGACAACATACTATAGAAACAACAGATACAAATCCAAGCATATTCGGGTTCATATACAGTCCTGTGAATCTGTTTTCAAAAATAATGAATTTAATGATAAAAATATTCTGCCAGTTAATCTCAAACTTAACGTGACACATCATCAGTATAAATCCTAAAGCGCCGACAATTGTCGTGGCGTAAATAATGAACTTACAGACTTTATATAACTCGGCTTTGGGATTTAAGCCTTCCTCGGTATGAATGCCGTAGAAGATAAAGAAGCATATGCTGATATGCATAAGCATAACAATGCTATAGAGAATTCCCCAGGTAAAGAAGATAAACATTGTTATAATATTCATTCCCATAAACGCCAGAAGCCATATTGAGAACCTCAGCTTTTGGAGACAATGCTGATGAAGCACCTTGTTGATTGAGAGCTTTACTCCCCAAAAGAACATAAACACAAGGCATACATAAGCGGGAATCTGAATAAAAGAGAGATTAGTGAAAAACAGAACAATAAGATAACAAACTCTGAAAAACGACGGGTCTTTGAATTTGGATTTCATTTTCACTTTAATCCCTCCTTTTAAATTTTATGTTATATTTTTTTATTAATGAATCAAAACTTCTTTAACAGTTTTGAGCATAAGATATATATCGGTTTTAAAATCGAAGCTTTTGAGATACAGAAGATTATAGTGCATCTTTTTGGGTAAAATAATGCTGACATAATCGTCGTCGATGTTGGTGCTCTGCTCAAGCATTCTGTCCTCATTTTTGAACTTAATGCTTGCGAGGCTCGTGATACCCGCGGGCATCAGCAGCGTAGCGTACATCGCCTGAGTGTAGGCGTTGACATACTTCGGAACCTCGGGACGTGTACCGACGATACTCATATCGCCCTTAAGCACGTTGAAAATCTGGGGAAGCTCATCAAGACGATACTTTCTGAGAAAATGCCCGATACCCGTAATTCTCGGATCTCTGGCGGATGTTACAAGACTGCCGATTTTGTCGGCGTTGACTACCATTGTCCTGAATTTGTAGATATTGAACTTTCGGTTATAGGTGGTAACTCTGACCTGCTTATATAGAATCGGTCCTTTTGAGGTGAATTTGACGCAAAGGGAAATGATAATAATCGGCAGAATCAAAAACATAAGAAGAATAACCGAAACCGTAACGTCCAGTATTCTTTTTAACGCCAAGCTGCTCTTTTTAATTTTTAGCATATCATAATATTTTTTAACAGCGTTATTCTGGAACTCCTCGGGAAGTTCCTCGAAAGGCAGTAACATATTATCCTCCGCAATACATATTATTCCATACTAAATACTTTATCAAATTATAGCCTAAAACGACAAATAATTCAAGCTATTTTTCATTTATACGCAGATTTTTTTCACAACGAAAAAACCGACGGGGCAAACCGTCGGCTTTCTAGGTAATTTTATGGAGTAATCAAAACTTTCTCTCTTCTCTTTTGCACAACACTATTTTACCATAAAATTATTAAATGTCAACAGTTTTTTAATAAAAGTTTAAAAAATTATATTAAATTTATTAGTTTTCACCAAATATAATGCTTGACGAAAGCAGCTATCTGGTGTAAAATTAATAATAAGAAAGCGAGAGATTTTATGGATAACAGCTACTCCCCTGATTTGATTACCCTTTTGGATGAGGATAATCAGGAACGCAATTTTGAGATTCTCGACGTCATCACAGAGGGCGACAAGCAGTATTACGCGCTTATGCCTGTGTACGAGAACAAAACCGATATGCTGTACGACAGCGGCGAGTATATTATTCTCGAAAGCACCGACGAAAACGGCGAACAGCTTATGCTTGAGGTTGAAAACAGAGAACTCAGAGCGAGATTATCCAAAATATTTGAGGAACGTTTCAACGAAATGTTTTACGAAAACTAGCACAGTGTCCTGCCTGACGCGTGTATGCGAATAAAATAACCCTACAACATTTATTTAGGGAGCTTAGCTCTTTTTATGGTGTGCAGACCTCCTCTGAAACCGAGACGCTGGGAGTACTAAAGTAAAAAGGCGGCACCCACCTGTCACTCAGTAGGCAGGTTATTAAGTTTCGCTTACGGTCAGGTGGGATTTTTTAGTAGTTAGTAATCAGTAGTCAGTTAAGCGTTAACGAGTGTTTAATCGGACTATGAACCATAATCACTCGGAAAACGCGCTTCTGTTTTTGTAATATTTTATTGCGTGAATAACTGATTACGGAATACAGAATATTAAGAATTGATTTATAAATCCGGAGGATTTTTAATATGAAAATATCTGTACTTGGCAGCGGCCGCTGGGGCAGCTGCATAGCGTGGTATCTTGACAGAATCGGAAACGAGGTTGTGTCCTGCGGACTTAAGGACGCGCCCGATTTTTTAGCGCTTTATAACACCCACAAAAACGATTACCTCACCTTCCCCGAGAGCATAGAGGTAACTCCTGATCTGGAATACGCTGTAAACCGCGCGGAGGTTATTGTAATATCAATTTCCTCGCAGCACCTGCGCTCATATATTAAAGAAATCACAAAATTCAACGTCGAAGGCAAGACTTTTGTTCTGTGTATGAAGGGCGTAGAAGCGGACACAGGAAAGCGACTCAGCGAAATTGTAGGTGAATTTGTTGACGAAAGCAAAACGCCTATCGCCGTTTGGGTAGGACCAGGTCATCCTCAGGACTATGTAAGAGGTATTCCGAACTGTATGGTTATCGACAGCAACAATCAGGCGGTCAAGGAAAAGCTCGTAAAAGAATTCACATCGGACCTCATCAGATTCTACATAGGTACCGACCTTATAGGCAGCGAAATCGGCGCGGCGGCAAAGAATGTTGTAGGTATAGCGGCGGGATTTCTTGACGGTCTTCATATGACTTCTCTGAAGGGCGCTTTAATGTCGAGAGGCACGAGAGAAATCGGAAGATTGATAAAAGCTCTGGGCGGCAACGAGATTAGCGCTTATGGACTGTGTCACCTCGGCGACTATGAGGCGACCTTGTTCTCCCCTTGGAGCCACAACCGTAAGTATGGCGAGAATTTAGCCAAGGGTATTAAGTTTGACAAACTCGCCGAAGGCGTTATGACTTCAAAAGCTCTCAAAAAGCTCGCTGATGAGTACAATGTGGATTTGCCTATAGTTACGGGAGTGTATAATGTTCTTTTCGAAAACAAGGACATTACCGACGAGCTTGGCAAGCTGTTTATGAGAAACGTTAAGTCAGAGTTTTGATGAAATCAAAACTCAGTGGACAGTGATCAGTGGTCAGTAAATTCTTAACCAAACGATAAAAGAATCAGCAGAAACATCTCTCGTGAGAAGTTCTGCTGATTTTTCTTTTACTTATTCGCCAGACTAACTAATCACTAACTACTAGCAACTAGCCACTGAATCAGTACATTCCGCCCATATCGGGGTTAGGCATAGCCGCGGGAGTTTCCTCCTTGATGTCAGCTACGAGAGATTCTGTGGTAAGAACCATACTCGCTACAGACGAAGCGTTCTGAATAGCCGAACGCGTTACCTTGGTCGGGTCAACGATTCCCGCCTTAACCATATCTGTATATTCCTCGGTCAGAGCGTTGTAGCCGTAGCCTGTCTTGCCCGACTTCTTGATATTCTCAACGATAACAGAGCCTTCAAGACCAGCGTTAGCGGCAATCTGACGAAGCGGAGCTTCGAGAGAGCGGAGAACAATCTCGGCGCCTGTCTTTTCGTCGCCTGTGAGTGTTTCGGTGTACTTCTCAACAGCGGGAACAGCGTTCATAAGAGCCACGCCGCCGCCTGCTACGATGCCTTCCTCAACGGCTGCCTTTGTAGCGGCGAGAGCGTCCTCGATGCGGAGCTTCTTCTCTTTCATTTCGATTTCTGTTGCGGCGCCAACCTTGATAACAGCTACGCCGCCAGCGAGCTTGGCGAGACGCTCCTGGAGCTTCTCGCGGTCGAAGTCGGATGTTGTTGTCTCAATCTGAGAACGAATCTGACCGACACGAGCCTTGATAGCCTCCTGGTCTCCGTTTCCGTCTACGATAATTGTATTCTCCTTGTCAACCTTAACCTGACGGGCTGTTCCGAGCTGGTCAAGAGTAACGTCCTTAAGCTCAAGTCCGAGCTCTGATGTGATAACGGTACCGCCTGTAAGTGTGGCAATATCCTGGAGCATCTCCTTGCGTCTGTCGCCAAAGCCCGGAGCCTTGACCGCTACGCTCTGGAGTGTGCCTCTGAGCTTGTTGAGAACGAGGTTTGTGAGAGCGTCGCCCTCTACATCCTCGGCGATAACAAGCAGCTTTCTGCCGCTCTGAGCTACAGGCTCAAGAATCGGGAGCAGCTCCTGAATTGAGCTGATTTTCTTGTCTGTGATAAGGATGAGCGGCTCGTCGAGCTCAGCTACCATCTTCTCTGTGTCTGTTACCATATAAGGAGCGATATAGCCGCGGTCGAACATCATACCTTCTACTACTTCGCTGTAGGTCTCGGCAGTTTTGCTCTCCTCAACGGTGATAACACCGTCGGTGCTTACCTTCTCCATAGCCTCGGCGATGAGAGTACCAATTGTTTCATCACCCGAGGAAACTGTAGCTACACGGGCAATATCTTTGGTATTTTTTACCTTTTTGCTGTTCTCGGCGAGAGACTTTACAGTAACGTCAACAGCTCCCGCTATACCCTTCTTTAATACCATCGGGTTAGCGCCAGCGGTAACGTTCTTCATACCGTCTGTGATAAGTGCCTGAGCGAGCAGTGTAGCGGTGGTTGTACCGTCGCCAGCGACATCGTTAGTCTTGATAGAAACCTCTTTAACGAGCTGAGCGCCCATATTCTCAAAAGCGTCGTCGAGCTCAATCTCCTTAGCGATTGTAACGCCGTCGTTTGTGATAAGCGGAGCGCCGAACTTTTTGTCGAGCACTACGTTTCTGCCCTTGGGGCCTAATGTTATTTTAACTGTATCGGCGAGCTGGTCAATGCCGCTTTTGAGCGCCTTGCGAGCGTCTTCGCCGTAAGCAATCTGTTTAGCCATAAAAAATTACCTCCAATTAATTAGTTGTTAGTTTTCAGTATTCAGTTCTCAGTTATTCACGCGATAAAGATAACACAGTAACTATAGACTATAATCCAAAAAGGTGAGTTCATAGCCCAATTAAATACTTGTTAACGCTTAACTGACTACTGACAACTGATTACTGACTACTGCTATTATTCTACTGTCGCGAGAACATCGGACTGACGAACGATTGTGAACTCCTCGCCGTCGATTTTAACCTCAGTGCCCGCGTACTTTGAGGCGATTACCTTATCGCCGACGTTTAAGTACATTTCAACCTTTTCGCCGTCTACAACGCCGCCTGGTCCGACAGCCACTACTGTAGCGAACTGGGGCTTTTCCTGAGCGGATGATGTGAGAATAAGACCGCCGACAGTCTTTTCCTCAGCCTCATCGACTTTAAGAACTACACGGTCGAGTAACGGTTTGATAGTCATATATGATTCCTCCCTAAAATTATTTGCATTTAATTAGCACTCCTTTATCTCGAGTGCTAAATATATTATAGCTCGTTTTTTAAAAAAATCAAGTGAATTTTGACTTTTTTTGACTTACAAAAAATATATTTTGTTCATAATTCAAAAAGGCGAGCCGAAGCTCGCCAAGGGAGCGGCAGGAGCAGCTCCCCTACAATTCTGTATTTACATTTTCTTTACGTCGTCGTCCGTCATAATCTGGAAGCCGTGCTCACTGAGGAGCTTTTCGGCGGCTGCGTTGTCGTCAACACGGAGTACAACATAGGCGTACTTCTTTGAAACAGAAATAAACGCGTACATATAGTCGAGGTTTATTCCGTTATCGGCGAGCAGCCTTACAGCCTTGGCAAGTCCGCCGGGCTCGTCATCTACAGCGACGCCTACAACCTCGGTAACGGAAAGGAAAAGATTTTTGTTATCGAGCTTTTGCTTGGCGGAAGGAGCGTCGTCAACAATCATTCTGACGATACCGAACTCCTGGGTATCGGCTACGCACATAGCGCGGATGTCAATTTGTTCCTCGGCGAGAGCGTCAGTGATTGTGGCGAGTGAGCCCTCGATGTTTTCAACGAAAACAGATAATTGTTTAATAGCCATAATGTTTTTACTCCTTAAAAACAGTTGTCAGTTGTCAGTGATTAGTTATCAGTGAAGGGCGGGCTCTGCCCGCACCCTATTATAGTAAAACATAATAACTGATAATTAATATATTCGGGAGCGGCAGGAGCAGCACCCCTACATATTCCAACTAAGTTATATAGTAATTCCTAATCTCTTACGCTTGTCAATAACGCGGACAGCCTTGCCCTCGCTGCGCTGAATCGACTTTGGAGCTACAAGGTGAACTACAGGGCTGATGCCGAGCATAGCCTTAATAGCGCCCGCGAGCTTTTTCTCCTTGCGCGCCATATCCTTGACCTTATCTGAGAAGTCGCCCTCTTTAGCCTCAACATACACATCGAGAGTATCGTTGTTCTTAACGCGGTCGACCATAATCTGATAGTTGGGAGCGTAGCCCTCGTTGAGAAGCACAGCCTCAATCTGGCTCGGGAACACGTTAACTCCGCGGATAATCATCATATCGTCGCTTCTGCCCATAGGCTTGCACATCTTGACGAATGTGCGTCCGCAGGAGCATTTTTCACGGGTAAGCACACATATATCACGGGTTCTGTAACGAAGAAGCGGGAAAGCTTCTTTATCGAGAGCGGTGAAAACAAGCTCGCCCTTCGAGCCTTCGGGGAGTACCTCGCCCGTATCGGGGTCAATAATCTCGGCGATAAAATGGTCCTCGTTGATATGCATACCGTTCTGCTCGCAGCACTCAAACGCTACACCAGGTCCACTGATTTCGGTAAGTCCATAAATATCATAAGCCTTTATACCGAGTGACTTCTCGATATCGCGGCGCATCTCCTCTGTCCAAGCCTCAGCGCCAAAGATACCAGCTTTGAGGTGGTTGTCCTCAGGCTTATAGCCCTTTTCAGCTAACGTTTCGCCTATGTAAGCGGCGTAAGAGGGTGTACAGCAAATAATCGTGGACTTTAAATCCATCATAAACTGAATCTGACGGTCAGTGTTGCCGCTTGACATCGGCAGAGTGAGACAACCCACCTTGTGGGAGCCGCCGTCTATACCGGCGCCACCGGTAAACAGACCGTAGCCGTAACAAATCTGCAAAGTATCCTCGTCCGAACCGCCCGCGGCTACTATAGCTCTGGCTGTACAGTCGTTCCACATATCAATGTCGTTCTGAGTATAGAACGCCACAACACGCTTACCTGTAGTACCGGAGGTAGAGTGGATTCTTACGCAGTTTTTACGGTCGACAGCAAGCAAGCCGTCGGGATAGCACTCGCGCAAATCCGCCTTGGACAGAAACGGCAGTTTATATAAATCCTCAATACCTTTAATATCGTCAGGTGTAACGCCTTTTTCGTTCATCAGATTGCGATAATACTCAACGTTATCATAAACGTGCTTTACTTGCTTTACGAGCTTCTTTGATTGCAGTTCTTTTATCTGCTCAACAGGCATTGTTTCCGCTTCTTTTTGGAAAAAACTACCCATCGGAATCATATCCTTTCCCATTTAGTGTCCCCTTTTAAGGGGACCGAAATCTTTGATTTCGAGGGGTTATCAAGCCCTTTAGGGGCGGTCCTCCTTATGAACGTTCATAAGAAGGAAAGATAATCCCCCAAAATCCGCCCCTATGGAGCATGGATTTTGACCCCTTTAAAAAGGGGTACATTTTAAAAAATATATCCAAGGTCAAAAGCCTTGTGGTTGATTTCAACAAACTGTGGCTTGACGCACTTTTCAATAGCCGCCTGCCATTTTTCGACAGGAATATCAAAGTACTTGGCTAGTCTGCCCATAAGCACAATATTACAAGCCTTGGACGAGCCAGCCTCGTTGGCGAGCGACAGAGCGTCGATACCGTCAACATGTACGCCCTTATCGGTCATACTGCTGAGAATATCCTCGGGATATTCCTTAGCGCCGATAATAACGGGCATCGGATCAATCTGCTGGGTGTTGACGATTACTGTGCCGTCTTTTTTCAACTTATCGGCGTAGCGAGCCGCCTCGAGCTTTTCGAAGCTAACGATAAAATCAGCCTCGCCATCCTCGATTACTGGCGAATAAACCTTGTCGCCGAAGCGCACATAAGTTACAACCGAACCGCCGCGCTGGCTCATTCCGTGAACCTCACTCACTTTAACATCGAAGCCCTCATCGACAAGAAGTCTTCCGAGGAGCTTGCTGGCGAGCAGTGAACCCTGACCGCCTACGCCTACTATCATAATGTTTTTTGTCTCCATAGTTTAGCCCTCCTCACTTTCAAAAGCGTCAAACGCGCAAAGCTGCTCGCATACTCCGCAGCCTACACACAAAGTCGGGTCAACTACGGCGTGGTTGTCCTTGAAGCTAATAGCAGGACAGCCGAACTTCATACAGCGCTTGCAGCTCTTGCATTTGTCGGGATTAACACGCAGAGGCTTTTTAGGCTTAACGTATTTGAGCAGAACACAAGGTCTGCGTGAGATGATAACGGAGGGCTCCGGCTTAGCCATCTCCTCCTTAACAACCTTTTCGCACTCCTTGAGGTCATACGGGTCAACGACTCTTACAGAGTTGATACCAATTGAGCGGCACAAATCCTCGAGGTTAACCTTGCCGGCGGGGTCGCCCTTAATCGAGTAACCTGTAGTCGGATTCTGCTGATGACCTGTCATACCTGTGATTGAGTTATCGAGAATGATAACAGTCGAATTTGACTGGTTATACGCAATGTTAATAAGACCTGTTACGCCAGAATGCATAAAGGTAGAATCACCGATTACACAAACTGTCTTATTTTCGGTTTCTTCTCCGCCCGCGACATTAAAGCCGTGAATACCCGAAACAGAAGCGCCCATACAGAGTGTCATATCAAGCGCGTTGAGCGGAGCGGCTGAGCCCAAAGTATAACAGCCGATGTCACCTAAAACGGTAATCTTGTTCTTTGATAGAACATAGAACATACCTCTGTGAGGACAGCCAGCGCACATCATAGGAGGACGAACGGGGATTTCTTCCTCGAGCTTTACGCTGTATTTGTCCTCAAGTCCAAGGGCTTTAGCAATCGTCTTCTGAGAAAACTCGCCTGTTATAGAGAAGATTTCTTTGCCGACTACATCAACGCCGATGTTCCTGCAGTGAGTTTCAACAATCGGGTCAAGCTCCTCTACTATATAAACCTTGCCGCATTTTGAGGCAAAGTCTTTTATTAAATTAACGGGCAGCGGATTAATCATACCGAGCTTCAAGACGGAAACGCTGTCACCGAAAACTTCTTTGATATACTGATAAGAGGTTGAGGAGGTAATAACGCCGAAATCTTTTGAACCGTCGCCCTCCTCTACCCTGTTGAGCGGAGAGGTCTCAGCGTACTCGGTCAGTTTGGCTGTTCTTTCCTCAACAAAGGGATGACGTTTGATGGCGTTGGCGGGCGCCATAATGTATTTCTGGGGATTCTTTTCGTAGGGCTTGTCGGTATTTGTCAAGCGCTCTCTGTACTCAACGATACTCTGAGAATGAGCGACACGAGTACACATCTTGAGAAATACGGGAGTATCGAATTCCTCGGAAATCTCGAACGCGATACGAGCGAAGTCATAAGCCTCCTGAGAATCGGATGGCTCGAGCATAGGAACCTTTGAAGCTACAGCGTAGTGACGTGAATCCTGCTCGTTCTGAGAGGAGTGCATCCCCGCGTCATCAGCGACACAGATAACAAGTCCGCCGTTAACACCTGTATAGGACATTGTAAAAAGCGGGTCGGCGGCAACGTTAAGCCCGACGTGCTTCATACAGCAGGAGGAACGCTTACCCTGTAAGCAAGCGCCGAACGCCGCCTCTGTGGCTACCTTTTCGTTGGGAGCCCATTCGCAGTAAACGTCTTCGAACTTCGCGAAGCTCTCGGTAATCTCTGTGCTGGGAGTACCGGGATAACTCGAAATAACCTTACAGCCGGCGTCATAAAGACCGCGGGCTACTGCGGCGTTACCGATTAATAATTCTTTCATTGTCTATCACCCTTTTATAACTTAAATCTATAAACATATTAAAATTTATTTTATCACTAATAAAAGCTTTAGTCAAATAAAATAATGGAATTTCTACTACATTTCACTTATTTGACAACAACATTCTCATCGCCCAATCTCCTTTTGAGCTCGTTTATCATAACTTCGTTGAGGCTCACCCACATTGAATCGGGAGCTATAAACGACTTTTTGGTATCTGTCAAAAAGAAAACAACTGGCGTTCTGCCGTCAAAAATATCAATAATCTGTTTTGCTTTTTTATAGGTAGCACTCTCAAGATTATCAACACGCAGGTAAAGCCTGACAGGTTTTGAAGCGTCACGCTTTGGAGCGGATTCGCGCTTAGGCTTTGGAATAGCGTTTTTATCGACAGCCCGAATCTCATCGGCGATAATCTTCGGGTCCTCATCCTCACGGACTGAAACCGTACCGAAAATCTCGACCACATTACCCTGCGACAAAAGCGAACCGGATTTCGCGAAAATATTGGGGAAAACTATCGTTTCTATTACACCGTATCTGTCCTCAACCGTTACAAAAGCCATCATCAGGTTGTTCTTGGTAATCTGGGTTTTGACTTTTGATACAATACAGACAACCCTGACAGACTGTCTGTCCTTATAGCGGTTGTCCTCACGGTTGATTATATCGCCTATATGGTCACATTTTACAGCTTTTATATAGTCCTCGTACTCGTCAATCGGGTGTCCGCTGAGGTACATTCCCGCGACCTCGTTCTCCATAAAAAGGAGCTCGTCCTTGGAAAACTCGGGGACATTCGGAGCTTCAATCTCGGTTCTGGCGGAGTTATCCGCTCCGTCCATATCAAAGAAGCTGAGCTGCCCTTTCATATTCTTTTTGTTCTCAAATTCAAGGTCGGACATAACATCCGCGGACATATAGAGCATCTGTCTGCGGTTAAGCCCCATATTGTCAAGTGCGCCGCATTTTATTAGACTCTCAACGGCGCGGGAGTTGAGCGAAGGTCCGTAGTTGCGCTTGCAGAAATCATAGAAGCCTGTGTACCTGCCGAGTCTGCGCTGAGAAATAATATTATCAATACATTGTCTGCCTAGGTTTTTAACCGCCAGCAAGCCATAGCGTATATCGTTACCCGAAACCGTAAAGCCGTATAGACTTGTATTAACATCGGGCGGCAAAACCCTGATGCCCATAGAATGACATTCTGAAATATACACAGCGAGCTTGTTCTGGTTCGAGAGAACGCTCGACATAAGAGCCGCCATATACTCCTTCGGATAGTGACACTTCAAATAGGCGGTCTGATAGGAAACCTTCGCGTAAGCTGTTGCGTGACTTTTGTTGAAAGCGTATGAGGCGAAGCTTTCCATTTCGTCATAGATGGAAACCGCCGTAGCCTTGTCAACTCCGCGTCTGAGGCATCCGTCAACAATGATATTGCCGTTTTCGTCGGTCATACCCTCGATAAATATACGGCGTTCCTTCTCCATAACATCGTGCTTCTTTTTGCTCATAGCGCGGCGTACAATATCGGCTCGTCCCAGAGAATAGCCCGCGAGCTTGCGGAGAATCTGCATTACCTGCTCCTGATACACGATACAGCCATAGGTAACTTTTAATATATCTTCAAGAAGCGGATGCTTATATCGGATTTTAGACGGATTGTGTCGCCGCTCAATATAAGTCGGAATGCTGTCCATAGGTCCCGGACGATAGAGTGAGATTACAGCTATCAAATCCTCAAAATGGTCGGGACGAAGCTGAGTCAGAACGTTTCGCATCCCTTGGGACTCAAACTGGAACACACCCTCTGTGTTGCCCGCCGACATCATTTTATAGACAGCGGAATCGTCATCGGGGATACTGTTTATGTCAAAATCGGGATTCTTCTCTTTGATAATTTTCTCGGTGTCGTCGATGATATTAAGGTTGCGAAGTCCGAGAAAATCCATTTTTAACAGTCCAAGCTCCTCGAGAGTGGTCATCGTGTACTGAGTTACGGTGTTCTCGTCATTGGAAGCGAGCGGAACATAATCGGAAACAGGCTTGTCGGTAATTACAACCCCCGCCGCGTGCATCGTGGCGTGGCGAGGCATACCCTCAATCTGCATAGCTATATCAAGCAGGTTTTTGACCTCGGGCTCTGTGTCGTAACGATTCTTCAAGTCAGAAGAAAGCCTGAGAGCCTTTTCGATTGTTATATTGAGCTCGTTTGGAACAAGTTTAGCTATTTTATCGACAGAAGCGTACGGAATCGCCAGAGCACGTCCGACATCACGAATCGAGCCGCGCGCCGCCATAGTACCGAAGGCGATAATTTGAGAAACGTGGTCGGCGCCGTATTTATCGACAACATAGTCTATGACCTTTGCCCTGCCGACTGTATGAAAGTCTATATCAAAATCAGGCATACTGACACGCTCGGGATTGAGAAAACGCTCAAACAGCAAATCGTATTTAATCGGGTCAACATCGGTTATACCTGTACAATAAGCGCACAAAGAGCCCGCGCCCGAGCCTCGCCCCGGTCCGACAGCTATACCTGAACGTCTTGCGTACTGAACATAGTCGCTTACGATGAGAAAGTAATCGACAAAGCCCATACGCTTAATTGTGGAAAGCTCATACTCCAGCCTGTCAATCAGACTTTTGTCAGGATTATCGCCATAGTGTTTATATAAACCCTTATAGCACTCATCGCGGAAATGCTGATAATGGTCAACACCCTCGGGCAGCGGAAAACGCGGAAGCTTTCGCTCACCGAAAACGAACTCGACATTACAGCGCTCGGCGATTTTTGCGGTATTATCAAAAGCCTCGGGATAATCAGGAAAAAGCGAGCGCATTTCGCTCTCGGATTTAAGGTAAAACTCCTCGGTATCAAATTGCATTCTGTCCTCGTCCTCGACAGTTTTGTTGGTCTGGATACAGAGCAGAATGCTGTGGGTTTGGGCGTCCTCTTTATTTATATAATGAGAATCGTTGGTCGCGACGAGCCCCGCTCCAATCTCATCAGCCAATCTTATAAGCTGCGGATTGGTACGGCGCTGTTCCTCGAGCCCGTGGTTCTGAATCTCGATAAAAAAGTTATCTCTGCCAAATAACCTTTGATAATACAGCGCTTTTTCTTTAGCGGCTCTGTAGTCGCCGAGCAGAAGCATCTGGGGAATCTCGCCCGCTATACAGGCTGACAGACAGATTAATCCCTCGTGGTGAGTTTCGAGCAGCTCGTCGTCGATACGAGGTTTATTATAAAAACCCTCGGTAAATCCTTTTGAAACTATTTTTATAAGATTCTGATAGCCTGTGTTGTTCTCACACAACAGAATCATATGATAGTAACGTTTGTCATGGTCATAGGTTTTGTCAAAGCGTGAACGCGGGGCAACATAAACCTCGCAGCCTATAATCGGCTTTATACCTTCACTTTTACACGCGCGCCAAAAATCCACCGCGCCGTACATAGCGCCATGGTCGGTTATAGCGAGAGCGGTCTGCCCCATTTGTTTGGCGGCTTTTGGCAGATTCTTGATTCTGCACGCGCCGTCAAGCAGACTGTACTCGCTGTGAACGTGTAAGTGAACAAATGACATTTTTACTTCCTTAACTTTCTTTTACTTCCGCTTTAACGTTGCCGTCATTCAAGGTTAGTTTTATAATATCGCCCTGCTTTAATTCTTTTACAGAACTAATAATCTTATCGTCCTTTTTAGCTATAGCGTAGCCTCGACTCAGAACCGATAACGGGTTCAGGGCTTCAAGCTTTGACGCAAGTCCTGAAAAAGCCTCCATAGTTTTAATATACTTTGTGTTGATACTGTTCTCGGCAGTCTTTCTCATATTATACAAGCTCTGCTCGTAATCAGCGACAAGCTTTTCGGGCGCTTTGGCGTTTACACGCTGTTTAAAGTAGTCAAGCTCGGATTTTGAACTGATTAGCTTTCTGTCTATAAGTGATTTGATATACTGCTCCTGCGACTGATAATAGGCTTTAAGCTCCTCAGCGTCAGGTACCGCGAGCTCCGCCGCGGCGGATGGCGTGGGAGCGCGAAGGTCAGACACGAAATCGCAGATTGTAAAATCCGTTTCGTGACCTACAGCGGAAATTACAGGTATATTTGACGCGTAAATTGAGTACGCCAGATTCTCATCATTAAAAGCCCAGAGGTCCTCAATCGAGCCGCCGCCTCTGCCTATAATTATTACATCAGCGAGGTCGTATTCGTTTAGTGTATTGACAGCGTTAATAAGCTGCGGGGCGGCGTTCTCGCCCTGCACAAGTACAGGACATAACAGAATATCAACATACGGAAAGCGGCGTGAAATTACGTTTTGAATATCCCTTATAACAGCTCCTGTGGGAGAAGTAATTACACCGATAGTCTTTGGGAAAGACGGAATAGACTTTTTGTGCTCGGGCGCGAACAAGCCCTTTTGCTCGAGCTTCTTTTTGAGCTGTTCATAAGCCATAGTAAGCGCGCCGATACCGTCGGGCTGCATTCCCTCAACATAGAGCTGATACGCGCCCGTCTGCTCATAAAGCGACACACGTCCGACGGCAATAACCTTCATACCCTCCTCGGGTTTGAAGCGGAGATTTCGGGCGTTGCCCGCGAATATAACCGCGCGGATAACCGACTTATCATCTTTAAGACTGAAGTAGATATGTCCGCTGCGATAGTGGTCGGTAAGGTTGCTGATTTCGCCTGTGACTATAACATTATTCAGGTGCATATCGTTTTCGAGCAGTGATTTAACGTAGTAATTCAGCTGAGAGACCGATATGATTTTAGGTTTTTCAAATGTTGGATTCTGCATTCTGGTACTTCCTTAAAGCCAGATAAGCCACACCCGAGGCGTTGTCGGAAGAAAATTCGGGTTCAGCGAAAAAGGCGTTGTAATCGGTTGTGAATGTATTTCGAATAATTGAGTTCGACATAACCCCGCCAGCGTAAAGCAGAGGAAGCTCACCGTATTTTTCAATAAGCTTGTCCGTCATAGCTTTGAGGGTTGCTTCGATATATTTAAGACAATAAAGCGCTATATTTTCTTTAGAAGAATTATTATCGTACATTTTACGACATTGGTTTTCAAGCCCGCTGAGACAGCAGTCAAAACCCTTGAGCGTAGGCTTCGCTTTTACGTCGCCGTCAGATTCAAGCGCGAGCTTTTCGAGCTCTCTGCCGCAGGGAAAGTCAAGTCCCAGCATTACTCCCACACGGTCTATCGCCTGTCCAGCGTTAAGGTCGAGGGTTTTAGCGGCTATATCTAATTTGAATCCGTCTGAGAAAGGCTCACAGAAAACAGCCTCGGTTGTGCCGCCGCTGACGTGAAACGCTATAAAGCTTTTATCGAAAAGCTCATCGTGTCTGCTGCTGAGAATCGCCGCGGCTATGTGCCCCTCCTGGTGAGAAAACTCAAATAGCGGAACTTTCAATGTTGAGGCAATAATCCACGCCGCGTTTATACCTACTGTGAAGCACGGCATATACGAACCCTCAACAGGTCTCGGTCTTGCTGAAACGCCGACTGCTTTGATGGCACTTGTGTCAATATCCGCCGTTAATTCCTCGTATAAACAACAAAGCTGCTGTGTATGGTGAAACACAGCGTCGCTTTGGCGCAAGCCTACTTCTCCCCTTTTTACGGGAAGAAGCTTTTTGCGTTGTATTACATTTTTACGCTCGTCTATAAGAGCGAGCGAGGTTGTGTAGTTGCTGGTGTCAATTCCTAAGATATACATCAGTCTTTAGCCACAGCTCCAAGCACGCCGTTGATGAACTTGCTTTCGTCAACAGTGTATTTCTTGGCGAGCTCTACAGCCTCGTTGATGGCTACGCTCTCGGGAACATCATCGACATACTTCATCTCATAAACCGCGAGACGCAATACCGCGAGGCTGGTTTTTGAGATTCGCTTTACTGTCCAGCCTTTTTTTAAGTGGCTTTCAATAACCGAATCTATATTTTCAACATTTTTATAGACACCGTTTACCAGAGTGAGAGCGTAATCGTCCACAACCATATCGCGGCTCTCCTCGGCGTTAGCGATAATATCCTCAATTGGCTCAGGATGAAAAATCTTTTCAAACACAAGGATGAAACCCTGTTCTCTTGCCTTAAAACGTGAAATACTGTTATCCATAACAACCCAACTTTACATATTTATACATATAGTATTATAGCATATATAAAGCTGTATGTAAATAGGAACAAAGAGTATTATACCGTCACAATTGTGACTTTGTCGAAGTCTATATTAGCTGTGGATTTTACGGCGGCTTTTATGATTAGTTTTTTGTCATCATTGAGCTCGGATTTGAGCACCGTAACAGTACAGCCGTTATCGTTGATATAGCACAGAGCGTTTGAAAATCCTTTAGCTTTGAGATTGGTTTCGATAGTATCCTGCAGGGTAAAATTCTGTAAAACTCCCGCGACACGGCTCTGAGCTTTTGTGTAATCCTTTTCGGAAGTGTTTTCAAGGTTAAGAGTCTCTTTAGCTGTATCGATAACTTTATCCTGCGCCTGGTCACGGGTTATCTTAGCTTCGGAAAACAGCTTTTTCTGCTTATCAGACAACACGGATTTTGCTGTCTGTTTCGTTTTCGCGTTTGTCGCTGTAGTCGAAACGGTAGCGTTAACAAATTTAGTTTCGCCTAAACTTCTCGAAACAGACTTAGCTCCCGACATTGTCCAGTTAAGATACACAGCCGCTCCCAACGCCAGAATCAAAGTAGCCGCCAAAAACTGTTTTTTAAATTTTTTCATTTTCGTTAACCTCTTTCTTCTAATTTTGTAACGCTGACTTTAGCGCTCGAAATGTTGAGCGCCTTTGTCACAGCGTCAAGCACACGCGCTTTTGTCATCGTATCATCGCCGCCAGAACAAGCGATTATTACGCCTCGTATAACAGGCTCGATTTCTTTAGTTTTGGTTGAGTTGTTCTCTAGATAAACTCCCTCAACCGAGTTTTCGATTGTAAGCATTACGCTGACGCTCCCGACGCCCTCAATCTTCGACAGCATTTCGCTGAGAGAAGTCTGAAGTTCTGCCTTATAATCATTCACGTTGTAGTTTGACGCGGAGTTTTCGCCGCCAGTACCCGTAAAAGATGAAATAAAAATCAACAACACAGCAAAGATACCGAGAACAATTATAATGTTTTTTGCCTTGCCGTTTTTAATCAAAGCTTTTAGCTTATCGGTTTTAATCATTGTTCACAATCACCCGCGGTGTTATTTTAAATTCCTGTTCGGTACGGCGGATTATCTTTTGAATACGGGTTTCTGTCTTGTCAATATATATGTAAATACGAGACACATATATTCCTCCATCTTCTTTTTTATCGAGTTTTATTTCAACCTTATTCACATCAAAATCATTGTTCTTAAGAATTGATAAAAGCGAGCCTTCAAGACGGTTTCGGCATTCATCAACCACCGCTTTGTTATATGCCTGTTGAGCCTGTGAGCTTACAGCTTCGGACTTTTTCGCAAAATCAAGTTTAAAATCAAAATCTGTAAAGAAACTTTTGACAGGTATAAGCATAGCGCAAATTATAAAAACACCAATCACGAGATTAAGGGTTTTTTCGGTCATACCGTTAGGGCTGATTATCCCAAGAAGCGACACGACAATCGAAACAACGCAGACAGTACCTATTAACGCGGCAATCGAGCTCATGACGCACCTCCCGACATCAACACAACAGCGGTTGAGATGATAAAAACCACGGCAACAGACAGAACTACAGCCATTATTGTTGAAACCACCATACTCATTGTTTCGAGAATTTCGCAGGGCTCGCTAAGATTAAGAAGCTCTCCCACGGAACGCGCCGCCCAGATTGAAAACAGCCACAGCAGACATTCCAGAATAATCGGCAAAAACATAACCGCGACTGCTATCAAAGCGAGCACGCCTACTCCTGATTTGAGCAAACCCACAGAGTTCTCTACGCCTTTATACGCCTCTGAGAGCGCCGCGCCGCATACGGGCACAAAGCTTGATAGACTGAACTTCACAGCGCGCTCAGACACGCTGTCGAGCCCTGTGGTGATTATTTGCTTAACAGTGAGAAAAGCTGAAAACAATGTGGTGACTATACCGAGAATCCAGCGTATGGCTTTTGAAAGGAACCTCATTATACCGCTGAGATTGATATTCGGCGAAACAGCAGAGGAAATACCGAGAGCGAGAAAAAGCTTTAAAAAGGGAGCTATCACGGTCGCGGAAGCTCTCGAAACAAACTGCCCCATACCAACAGTCAGCCCGTAATACGAAGCGGCGCTGACCGCCCTGCCCGAGGCGGATACGATAAAGACAATCGCGGGAATATACACAAGGGTAAAATCCGCCGCGGCTTTTATAATTTTTGAGCTGTTCTCAATTAGAGAAACAACAGGCATCGACACAGCGAGCGTAATACAGAGAGTCGCGCACACGGAAAGCACAGTTCTGGCGGCAGAGGTTTTCGCCGAATTCTTAAAAGAATATAAAAGAGAGCATAAAAGCATAACCGCTATTAATACAGCGAGAGTTTTGAGTGGCGAGGCTGATTTTTCCGCCGCCATTTTCGTTATTTCATTAAGTACTTTATCAAAGCTGAGATTTTTGAGCTCGCTCACGTCAGGCGAGCTGATTCCAATATTTGAAAGAGCGCTCACAGCTTCATCGGGCAGGCTTTTTATAAGCTCATCGGTATTATAGCCGAGCACATTGTCGTCAGCTCTGACGGTAACGGGGAGTAACAGAATAATCACAATCATAAAAACGCTCAGCAGCTTCATACAGCGCCACCCGTAAGCGACAAAACCGTGTCGAGCACATCCTTATAAAGAGGCATAGCGGTTATCAGAATTATGACCTTGCCCGCTATAGCGATGTTATTGGCTAGAGCCCTCTGCCCCGCGTCAAGACAACAATCGCTCGCGAACTCTGTCAGAAAGCATATGCCTACAGATTTCAGCAGAATGCTTATGTAAGTTGTATTGACTGACGAAACTTTTAATATCGACTTCACCGTCTCATACGCGCCGCTGAGATTCAAAAGGACTGAAACAAAAATGATGATGCTGCCGACTATCGCGATAATGATTGAAATCTCGGCGTTGTGCCGCCTTAACGATAACGAAAGCACCGCGGTCGTAACGCCGATAAGTGAAACAACAAGTATACTCATAATCCAAACAGATTCTTTATAGTAGTGAACAGGGAACTGATTTGGGTAATGAGCATTGACAATACAACTATCAACCCCGCCAGTGTTGTGAGCATCGCCTGTTCCTCGCGTCCGCTGCGTATCAAAAGTTGATTCAGCACCGCGACAATTATCCCTATAGCCGCGATTTTGAATATCATATCTATATCCACGTTATCAGTCCTTTATATTATCATCAAAGCTAAAACCGCTCCCGCGAAAAAGCCCAGCGTCTTGTACAAACGAGATTTTGACTCACAGTCTTTTCTGGCGTTTTTCAGAGACTGCTCAAACACACTTTTGTAAACAAGAATATGGTTAATCTGCCCCTGTGCGTCGGTTGTGCCTAAAGTTTCGCCGAATTCATAGAGCTTTTGTATATCGTCCCTGCTGAGCTTATAGCTTTTGGGTATTCTCTTTATACAAGACTTCCAGTAATCAGAAAAAGGCTCGCGCTTATCTTCAAAAACAAACGAAAGCGAGGACGGAGCGGAAATTCTTATCAAGCTGAAAATATCATCGCCGAAATAGCGTATATTAGTTTCAAGCCGCGTGAGGAAATCTATAAAATCAACCAGAAACGAACTTCTCAGTCGCAAAGCGTACGCTCTGTAAAAACCGTAAAGCGTGCAGCACAACAGCAAAAACCCCGCGCCGAAAAGCTTATAAAAGTTCATCAATACCAAGGACCTCTCTGATTTGTCCGACGTTCCTGCCGCTATTAAGAAAAATAACCTTTTTAAACACACGCGGTTCAAGCAAAGTCTTGAGATAACAGTTTTCAATCAGCTCGGATACTGACGAACAGTGAGCCGACGCTATAACCGACACGCCGCTTTTTGATGCTTTTAATACAGAGAGCGCGTCCTCAACTCCGCCGATTTCATCACATATTATAAGCTCGGGCGACATACATCGAACAGCGTGTTCAAAGCCCGCTGACTTGGGATAGGCGTTCAGAACATCGCATAAGCCGACATCGTTCTGCGCAACGCCGCAATACACCGCGGCGAGCTCGCTTCGGGTATCAATAAGAGTAGTTTTGTGTTCAAGCGAAAGATTACGAGCTAGGTCACGCAGGATTGTTGTTTTTCCGCTGCACGGCGCGCCGCACAGAAGCATTCCGCCCTGATTATAAACACTGAGCAGCTCCTCGGCGCAGCCTATAAGCTCTCTTGTAACGCGAAGATTAATCGAGGTGATGTCGCGAATGTTTATTATTCTGTCGTTCTGAATAACCGCTGTGCCGCAAATACCCGCGCGGTTACCGCCCTTGAGGGTAACAAAACCGTTTATTATTTCGCTCTGTTTTGAATAGACCGAGTAGTTACAGATTGTAGAAAAAGCCTCATTGAGCTCTCGTTGAGTTACAATGAGCGGATTGTCAAAAGGCTTTTCGCTTAAACGAAAGCTATTATTGACAAAGTAAGTTTTATATGGAGTTTGAATGGCTATCGGTCGGTTTGTTCGAAGGCGGATTTCCTGCGTATCCTTTGGGATAATATCGCATATTCCGCGCAGTGAGAACGGCAGGCAGCTTTTTATATTATTGAGGTTGTCCTTTATTTTCATAGTAAGGTATATGAAAAAGGATAAAAAAATATGCACCGCAACAAAAAACTTCCTCCATAGGAGGAAGACAACAAAAAAAGGGAGACCGAATAGAATCGGTCTCACATTTTATAATTATGTTATAGTTTTAAGGTAATCCCTCATCCGTCACCGCCAACGAGTTGTCGGCGACATCTTCCCCCAAGGGAAGGCTTTATTGAACTTTAACTTTGAGATTCAGCTGAACGGTGTTGACTTTAACTTTCAGAGTTGTCGAGCCCTTTTTGAGGCCTTTAACCTTTATTGTTGTCGCATTTTTGGCTGAGGTGATTTTGGCAATATCGGTGTTGGTGTAGGAGTTGTTGATACCTTTGACCTTGCCGATAATCTTAACCGAAACGGTCTTGCCCTTATTGACCGTAACGCTTGATTTTTCGAGCTTCGGGTTGGTTTTAACAGTAACCTTTGCCGTAATAACAGCGCCGTCAGAGAGCTTTGCTGTGATTTTCGCAGTACCCTTTTTAACGGCGGTAAGCTTGCCGTTCTTGACAGCGGCTACGGTTTTTTTGTCGCTTACCCATGATTTAACAATACCCGCCGTGGTGTTGACAGTTTGAACATCGCCCGCTTTGAGGCTTGTTGAGTTCATACTGAGCTTAACGGCGGTTTTTGAGATACTGTTATTTGAACAATATTTTACTACACTATCAGCCGCTGAGGTATTCTTGGCGTAATAAGCCTTAAAGCCGCTCGCTTTTTTATAGATTTTGTTGTCGGTAGTGTTAAAACCAAAGGCGTACTCACCTATAGTGCTCACGTTTTTGGGGATATAGAGCGATTTAACGGCGGTATTAACGAAAGCGTAATCTTTAATCTTTTTAACCTTGGCGCCGAGATTGACTGTAGTGAGCTTTGAAGCGCCGTTAAA
>JAHLAX010000034.1 GCA_020625875.1 bacterium
CCACAAACATACCGTTTTTCCATACATAATTTTTATTATATTAAGAAAATTTTGCTTGTTAATGATTTACTATTCATACTTAGTTTTTCATTCAAGCTAAATGTAATAAAAAACAGGAGGCAAGACCATGAATAATCGTATTGATATTTTTGAGAGATTTTTGGCTGACGGAGGTATTTACAGCCCCGATTTTTATATGATGAATGAGCCCGAGGACTTTTCACCCGAAGGCTGTGTAAATGTCGGATATATCAACAGTTTTGCTAAAAACCGCGAGCAGGCTTATGCTTTGCCGAATATTGCGTAAAATAGGTCTTGACTGAAAGGCTGTCAAATGGTACAATAAAAACTGGTTTCAACCGCTTGACTGGACAAGCGGTAATAACAGCATTTCAGGAGGAAAAAATGAAAACATCTGCAAAATTAATCGCGTTAGTTATGGCGGCGCTTCTCGCTTGCTTTGCTTTGGGAGCTTGTGGAGAGGAGTCCGACAATACTTCTAATGATACACAGATAGCAACCAGCTACCATTCAGGTTCGGAATACGCAAAATCCAATTTCAAGAAGGTCGCGGTAAAGGTTAAAAAGGATAGCGCCAAAGATATGACTAAGGTTATGAAGGCCATCACAGCGGGTAAGTATGACAACAAGGTTGTCGAGATGGAAGGCATTAACACTCGCTACGGTAACTGTGCGGGCATTCTTCAGGATAACGGTGACGGTACAAAAGTAGGAGCTATGTATTATATCATCAACGGTATATTCCCGAAGGACTATCCCGACAAGGACGCTAAGATTCGTCTTAAGGGCCTTGTTGTTGAAGAGAACGGCGCGCGCCACCTTGAAGTTCCCAAGGATCAGATTGAGGTTTTACAATAATTCTAAGAAAAATGTATAAAAACGCTGCCTTATGGCGGCGTTTTTTCTTCTTGAACTTTAAAGTATCTTGTGTTATAATTATTGTTTGATAATATAAGAATAATGCACAGCAAAACGGAGGTTAGTATGAGGCTTGGTCTTGATATCGGTTCTACAACAATAAAGTGCGTAGTGCTGGATGACGAGGGCAAATTAATATATAGCACCTATCAGCGTCACTATTCCCAGATTACAGAAAAAATCGGCGAGATTCTCTCGCTTGTACGCGGTGAGGTCAAAGGCGCCGAAAACGCGCTTGTGGCTCTCAGCGGCAGCGCGGGAATGGGCGTAGCCGAGGATTGCGGAATTGACTTTGTGCAGGAGGTTTATGCCACAAGAGTCGCGGCTAATACATACCTGCCAGGTACTGACGTTGTTATAGAACTCGGCGGCGAGGATGCCAAGATTCTGTTCCTTTCGGGCGGTCTTGAGGTTCGTATGAACGGCACCTGCGCGGGCGGTACGGGAGCGTTTATTGACCAGATGGCAACCCTGCTTAACGTTCCGCTCGAGGAGATGGATGAGCTCGCCAAGGGTTATGAAAAAACCTATACCATAGCCTCACGCTGCGGCGTATTCGCCAAGACTGATATTCAGCCGCTCCTCAATCAGGGCGCGAGAAAGGCTGATATAGCCGAAAGCATCTTCAGAGCAGTTGTGTCCCAGACTGTAGCGGGACTTGCTCAGGGACGTGAGATTGAAGGTCAGGTCGTGTACCTCGGCGGACCGCTCACATTTATGTCCGAGCTTCGCAACTGTTTTGACAAAACTCTCAAAACAGAGGGTATTTGTCCCGAAAATTCGCTGTACTACGTTGCGTGTGGTGCGGCGCTGTGCGCTTCAAATACGATAGATTTCGACGAGGTAGCCGAGCGTGTAAAGCATTACACGGGCTCAGGCAACTTTGCGTTCAACCCTCCGCTGTTCAACAACGAGGACGAATATAACGCGTTTATCGAGCGTCATAACAAAGCTTATGTCGCCACAAAAGACCTGAAAAGCTACAAGGGCAAAGCATACATAGGTATGGATTCAGGTTCAACCACAGTTAAAGCGGTTGTGCTGTCTGAGGACTGTGATTTGCTTTACTCTGAGTATATGCCGTCAAAGGGCAATCCTGTTGAGCTGATTAAACAGTTCTTAAAAAAAGTGTATGAGATTAATCCCGATATTGATATAGCCTCCTCAGCCGTTACAGGCTACGGCGAGGATATAGTCAAAAACGCTTTTTCGGTTGATTACGGCATAGTTGAGACTGTGGCGCACTTCACCGCCGCCAAGCATTTTATGCCCGATGTTGAATTCATAATCGACATCGGCGGTCAGGATATTAAGTGCTTCAAAATCCGCAACGGCGCTATCGACAACATTTTCCTCAACGAGGCTTGTTCCTCAGGCTGCGGAAGCTTCCTGCAGACCTTCGCAAACGCCCTCGGTTACTCAATCGAGGATTTTGCCAACAAGGGTATTTACGCTAAGCGTCCCGTTGATTTGGGCTCGCGCTGTACGGTATTTATGAATTCGTCAGTAAAACAGGCTCAAAAGGACGGCGCTACGATTGAGGACATCTCGGCGGGCTTGTCGCTTTCTGTTGTCAAGAACGCGCTGTATAAGGTTATCCGCGCTGCTTCTCCCGATGAGCTGGGCAAAAGAATTGTAGTTCAGGGAGGAACCTTCCTTAACAATGCTGTTTTGCGCGCGTTTGAGCAGGAAATGGGCGTAAACGTAGTGCGCAGCAATATAGCGGGACTTATGGGCGCTTACGGCGCGGCTTTGTATTCTATGCAAAAGTCTCAAGCCAAGGGCGTTTCAAAGTCAAAAATCGCCTCAAAAAAGGAACTCGATGAGTTTGTTCACGAGATTAAGGTAACTAACTGCGGACTTTGCAACAACAACTGCCGCCTCACAATCAACACATTCTCAAGCGGCAAAAAGTTTATCGCGGGCAACCGCTGTGAACGTCCGATAACTAAAAAAGAGCCTTCGAGTGACCGAAATATCTTTGCGTATAAGCTCGATTTGCTCTCAGAATATAAGCCCGTAGAGGGCAAGCGAGGAACCATAGGTCTGCCAATGGGACTGAATATGTATGAGCTTTTGCCGTTCTGGTGGAAGTTCTTTACCGAGCTCGGCTTCAAGGTGATTCACTCACCATATTCAAACCGCAAGATTTACCAAAAAGGTCAACAGACCATCCCCAGCGATACCGTATGCTTCCCCGCCAAGCTGATGCACGGTCATGTTCAGTATCTTATCGACAAGGGCGTTGAAAACATCTTCTACCCTTGTATGTCATATAATTTTGACGAGGGCAAGGGCGACAATCACTATAACTGCCCTGTAGTCGCCTACTATCCCGAGGTTATCAAGAACAATATGAAGGGCGTGCGCGACGTCAACTTCATTATGCCGTATCTCGGCATTCACCGTCCAAAAGATTTCGCGAAAAAAGCTTATGAAAAGCTCAAACCCTACTTCAGCACACTTACCTCGGGCGAGGTTCAGAACGCCGCGAAACAGGCGTATAAGGAATATGACAGATATTTTGAGAAGCTCAGAAAACGCGGCAACGAGATTATCGCGGCGGCTGAGAACGCGAGACGCGAGATTATCGTTCTTTCGGGTCGTCCCTATCACGTCGACCCTGAGATTAACCACGGTATCGACAAGCTGATTTCGAGCTTTGACGTCAGCCTTATAAGCGAGGATATAGTCAGCGTCCGAGAGCCAAAGTTCCACACCAACGTGCTCAATCAGTGGACATACCATTCCCGCCTTTATTCAGCGGCTAAGTATATTAGCACGCGCGACGATATGCAGCTTGTGCAGCTCGTTTCATTCGGATGCGGCGTTGACGCCATCACAACCGACGAGGTGCGCGAAATCCTCGAGAAAAACAATAAGATTTACACACAGATTAAGATAGACGAGATTACAAACTTAGGAGCGGTTAAAATCCGCATACGCAGTTTGTTGTCCGCAATCGGAAGGGAGTAAGGAGAATGGCAGAACTAAAGTATAACGAAGAAGGTCGTCTCCTTTTTACCAAGGAGATGCGCGACGAGGGCTACACAATCCTTACACCTCAGATGATGCCCATTCACTTCAAAATGCTCGAGAGAGTGTTCAGGCATGAGGGTTATAATTTGAAGATTATGGACAAAACAGGTCCCGAAATTGCCCAGACGGGCTTAAAGTATGTTCACAACGACACCTGTTATCCCGCACTGCTCGTAATCGGACAGTTTATTTACACACTCCAGTCGGGCGATTATGACGTAAACAAAACCGCCCTTATGATGACCCAGACGGGCGGCGGATGCCGAGCGAGCAACTATATCTTCTTGCTGAGAAAAGCGCTCAAAAAAGCGGGCTTCGAAAATATCCCCGTTATCTCGCTTTCGATAGGAATGGAGAAAAACCCTGGTTTTAAGCTCACCGTTCCGCTCGTAAGGCGCGGGCTCGCGGGTTTTGTATACGGTGACCTGCTCACGCTTCTGAGCAATCAGACCAAGGCGTACGAGGTCAACAAGGGCGAGAGTATGCGTATTGTCGACAAGTGGGTTGACCGTCTTGTCGACGACTTCAACAAGGGCGAAAGCTATCGATTCAAGGAGATTGAGCGCTACGCCGATATGATTTGCAAGGAGTTTTCCGAAATCAAGCTCAACAACACCCCGAAGGTTAAGGTCGGCGTGGTTGGCGAGATTTATGTCAAATACTCAAGTCTCGCGAACAATGACCTTGTCGCGTTTTTGGAAAGTCAGGACTGCGAGGTCAATGTTCCGGGCGTATTGGGCTTCGCGATGTTCAAGGTCGATAACCGTATCGAGGACATCAAGCTCTACGGAGGAAGCAGGGCGAAATTCAAGGTTTGTACCATACTCTTTAATTATCTGACAAAGCTTGAGGCAATCCTCATAAAATACACCAATAAGTACGGATTCACTCCTCCCGGAGAGTATTCCCACATCAAAAAGCTCGTAAAACCCGTTATTGGCTACGGCTCAAAGATGGGCGAGGGCTGGCTTCTGACCGCCGAAATGCTCGAGCTCGCCGAAAGCGGATATGAGAATATCGTGTGTACTCAGCCGTTCGGCTGTCTGCCCAACCATATCAACGGCAAGGGCGCTATCCGCAGAATCAAGGAGCTCAACCCGAACGCCAATATAGTTTCGATTGACTATGACCCCGGCGCTCCCAAGGTAAATCAGGAGAACCGTATCAAGCTGATGCTCGCTGTCGGCAAGGAAGAACTGGAAAAAAGTTCAAATTAAAATACTAAACTCGTACCCCTTTTTAAAGGGGTCAAAATCGCTAAGCGCTTGCGCTTCGATTTTGGGGGATTATCTTTCCTTTGTATGAACGTTCATATAGAGGACCGCTAACGCTAAACAATCCCCCGAAATCAATAGATTTCGACCCCTTTAAAAAGGGGTACGGTATTATTTGTGGAAATTTAAAAATTCTTGCAACACTTTTGACATTTTGCTACACTTATATAGTAAAGACGATATCGTTTTGGAGGACATTATGGACGAAAAAGCTTTGGCGCAAAAAGCTAAAACGGGCGACAAAGAAGCGTTTGCTGCGTTATACACGCTTTATAAAGACAAGCTTTACCGCTACGCGTATTTTAAGCTGGGCGTTGAAGCCGACGCTATGGACGCGGTGTCAGACTGCGTATGCGAAGCGTACAAATACATAAGAACTCTCAAAAAAACAGAGGCGTTTTCGGCGTGGGTTTTCCGCATACTCTACCGAAGCTGTTCGCAATTGATTAAGGAGCAGGCTCAGAGCAGAGAGCAGGAGGAACTCAACGACAACTCAGCCTCATACACCGAGGATTTTCTGAAAGCTGAGCTGAGCGAAGCCCTCGCGATTCTAAGCGAAGAAGAAAAGGACATAGTCTTGCTCTCGACTGTCGCGGGCTACAACAGCAAGGAAATAGGCAAAATCCTCGGTATAAAGCATACCACAGCTCGCTCAAAGCTGTCGCGAGCCTTAGCCAAAATGAGAGAATTTCTGGAGTGATATCAATGAAAACAGATTATGAGTTTATAAAGAATAAATTTGACGAGAGCGACGTAAAAGCTCCCGAGAGTATGAACGAGGAGTTTGTGCTCGACAAAATCAAGGATGTAAAGCCTAAAAAGAACAGAAAGCCGCTCGTAGCGACACTTTCGACAGCTGCGGCAGTGGCGGTAATTACCGCTGTGGCTATTGCTGTTACGAGCATTTTCGGCAGCACCCCTCAGCCCATAAAAATCGCGGGCACAAAAGCGAGACTGACAAACTTTAAGAGCGCGGACGATGTAAAAGAAGCCATCCGTACAATCAACAAACAGAGCCAAGAAGCTAATAGCGATAAGGGCAACTACGCTGTTGCCGAGGACGCCGCGGATGCCGCGGGTGATAACTCTTTGTCCTATCAAAAAAACTTTTCGACCGCAACGGGCGGCGCTGCTTCGAAATCCGCCGACGCAGGACACAACGCGACCTACACCCAGTACACAAATGTCGATGAAGCCGACACGGTTAAAACCGACGGAAAATACATCTTTTACCGCGCGAACGCTTCGTCAATAACCGTTTTTTTGGCTAAAGGCAAAAGCTCCAAAAAGATTGCCGAGATAATGCCGACAAAGGTCAAAAAAGCGGATGACGTCTATTTTGAGGATTTTTATGTTTATAACAACAAACTGCTGGCGGTCGAAGGAACTATGTACAGCCACACCTTTAATAACACAAAGGTAGAATTATTTGATATTTCAGATATTAATAATATCAAATCAACCGACAGCTTTACCCAAAGCGGAACTTACTGCTCATCCAGAATGATTGGTTCGATGATGTATATTGTGTCGAACCACTACGCGAGCAAGGACACCGACCTGCCGAAAGCGGGCAAGAGCAAAGCCGCCACCGACGATGAGACAACGCCCAATGAGATTTCCTGCACAGACATCTACACTGTCGAAAAGCCAAGCACGCCCAACTTTCTTGTAGTCAGCGGCATAGACACCGACAACGGCGCTCAGGCTACAAAAACCAAGGCTATCCTCGGCTCTGCTGATACGGTTTACTGCAACACAGAGCACCTTTTTGTTACCGCCGCCGAGTATGAGTTCAGCAGCAATAAATACGAAGATTTTTACTGGTTCGGTTCGGCAGCCACGTACACCCAGATTGTGAAGGTCGACCTCAACAATAATCTCGACTTTACCGCCACAACCAAGGTCAAGGGCTATATTGACAACCAGTATGCCCTCGACGAAAAGGACGGCAACCTGCGCGTCGCGGTCACTTATAACACGGATATGAAAAAGGCTAATAAAGAAACCAACCGCCTGTGTATTCTCAACAAAAACTTAAAGGAGGTCGGAAAAACACCCGAGTTCGCTAAGGGTGAGAGCATTAAGGCTGTACGGTACATTGGCAACACGGCGTATGTTATCACATATGAACAGACCGACCCGCTGTTCGTAATAGACACCGCGGATGCCCGCAAACCCAAAATCCTCGGCGAGGTCAAGATAAGCGGCTTTTCGACCATGCTTGTGCCTGTCGACGACAACACCCTGCTCGGTATAGGCTACCATACTCAGGACGAGGATGACGACATTGATATGGAAATCCAGGAGGGCGTAAAGCTTGCTCTGTTCGACGTGACAGACAAGGCTAACCCCAAGGTGCTCGACGAAAAGATTTTCAAGAACTACGAATCCGAGGTGCAGTATAATCCCAAGGCTCTGCTTGTGAATTTTGAGCGTAACGACTATACAATTCCGTACACACATTATTATGATGATGACGAGGACACAGAGACAGAGTGCGGCATAATCAATTTTAAGGTTGATAACAAAAAGCTCAGCATAATTGACGAATACAAATCAAAGAAGTTCAATGCTAAGGATATAGACAATAGCTGCGAGCTTGAGCGCTGCGCCTATGTCAGCGACTATATCTATATGCTCGGCTCATATTATAATTATGATGACGATGACAGCTACGCGATAATCGATGCGGTTAAGTATAGGCAGTAGTCACTAGTTAGTAGCCAGTAGTCAGTTTTTCAATAACTAAAAAAATCAGCGAAACGTCTCACGAGAGATGTTTCGCTGAAAATATTTATATTGTTTGTTAACGATTAACTAACAACTAACAACTAACTACTGACTACTAGCCTGCCCAGATTGTATCGTCCTTGCCCGAGCCGATTTCAAAGTGACATTTGGCGATTCCGAGGTCTACCTTTGAAAAAGGTCCGACTTTGGTTGTGGCGGTTACGGTTTCGTTTTCGTTGAGTTCAAAAACAAACTTCTGTTGATTAATCGCGGTAGGCGCAAGCAGCGCCGCCTCAACGCCTCTGGCGTACCAGTCGGGCATAACGCCGATTGTCTTGCTGACTTCGTTGAAGCCCTTGCTTTTGTGAGGCTTGCCTTCTAGGTCAGAATAGCCGACCGCGATAACAGCTACGAGCTTTTCGCCGTCGTCAATCTCAAAGGCTTTGCGAACCTTTCTGAATGTTCCGCCAACCCAGCAGGTTTTTAAGCCGAGCGTTTGAGCCTCAAGCACAATCAGCTCGCCGAAATATCCGCAGAGCTCCTCAAGGTCGCTGCCTTTGCGCCCGATGAGCGCGATATAGTTTTTGACATTTTTGAATCTGCCGTACGAGAATCTTCCTATATTGGCTTTGAGCCCCCCGAAGGCTTTGCGCTCGTCTGTGACAAGCTGCATATGAAGCCCGCTTTCGGCGTTAAAGGTTGTGATTAATCTGTTAAGCGCCGCTTTGTGGTCGTTACTCAGCGGTCCGTCCTCGTAGGTTCGCACCGAATGGCGCTCGTGTATCGCCTGCAATAAATCCATAATCACAACTCCTTTTCTTAATATATAAATATTATACCATAATAGCATCGTATCTACAATATACAATTATACATAAATTTGTGTCAGTTATGTGTCAAAAAAGCGAAAAATTTGTTATAAAAAACTTTCGCTCGGCTATTGGCTAAAAAATTGTTTTATAGTATAATAACTGTGTATGTTATCTGACAGGAGGTCAGTTTTATAAATGAAGCTTCACGGAATAAAAGTCCAGCACAGAAAAAACACCGCAGGCTGTGCCCCCGTAAGGATACCTGTTCCCGATGAGGTTTGTATTCCTATGTCGATGCACATAGGCAAGCCTTCAAAAATCGTCGTCAAGCGAGGCGACGAGGTCAAGGTCGGTACGCTCATAGGCGAGCGCGATGGATTTGTGAGCGTTCCCGTACACGCGAGTGTATCGGGTACGGTCAGCAAGATTGAGGATATTACAATGTCCACAGGGCAGAAGGTGCCCGCGGTCTTTATCAAATCGGACGGACTGAATGAAAAGAGCGAGGATATAAAGCCTCCTGTTCCGACTGATTTTCAAAGTTTTGTTGACGCGGTTAATCAGAGCGGAATCGTAGGTCTGGGCGGCGCGGGCTTCCCGACCTTTATAAAGCTAAATGTTGACGATCTCGACAAGATTGAGGAAGTGGTCATCAACGCCGCCGAGTGCGAGCCCTATATCACATCCGATACCCGAACAATGATAGACAAGGCCGAGTACGTTTTTAAGGGCATTGAAGCGGGCAAAAAGTATATGGGAATCAAGCGCTTCATAATCGGCATCGAGGACAACAAAAAAGAAGCGATAAAGATTATGGGAGAATACGCCGCTAAGACCGACGGGGTAGAGGTCAAGGTTCTTCCCTCGATTTATCCTCAGGGCGGCGAAAAGGTGCTTGTATATAACACAACTGGTAAGATTATCCCCAAGGGCGGACTTCCGCTCGCCGTGGGTGTAATAGTGATTAACGTTACAACAATGGCGAATATCGCCGAATACCTCGAAACAGGTATGCCTCTTGTTGAAAAGTGCGTAACCGTGGACGGTTCGGCGGTTAAAGAACCCGCCAACGTAATCGCTCCCATAGGCACGCCTGTCGAAAAGCTGTTTGAGGCGTGCGGCGGCTTTAAGCGCGAGCCCTCAAAGATTATCTACGGCGGTCCGATGATGGGTATTTCAGTTCCGTCAGCCTCCGCGCCTGTGCTCAAAATGACCAACGCGGTTATCGCTATGGACGAAAAAGAGGCGACCCCGCCAAAGACTACGCCCTGTATAAACTGCGGCAACTGCCTGAGGCATTGTCCGTTCAAGCTCGACCCCAAGGGTATTATGAGCGCCTATAATATAGGTGACGGCGAGGCGCTTGAAGCGCTCAACGTTGACCTTTGTATGGAGTGCGGCTGCTGCTCATATGTATGTCCCGCAAAGCGTCCGCTCGTTCAGACAAATAAAATGGCTAAGGTTAAGCTGCGAGAATATCTAGCGTCAAAAAAAGAGGAGGGAACTAAATGAAAAAATTAATATCATCCGTTTCTCCTCACGTTCATAGTCCCCTGACTACCCAGAAGATTATGCTCGATGTAATAATCGCGCTTTTGCCCGCGGGTATCGCTTCGGTAATCATCTTCGGCTGGAGAGCACTGCTCGTAATCGGCGTGTGCGTCGCGGTATGCGTGTTCTCGGAGTGGGGCTTTGAAAAAATCTGTAAAAAAGAAAACACAATCACCGATTTGTCCGCTGTTGTAACGGGACTTCTGCTCGCTTATAACCTGCCCGTGAGTATTCCGCTCTGGCAGGCGGCGTTCGGAAGCGTTGTTGCGATTGTTGTTGTAAAACAGCTTTTCGGCGGTATCGGTCAGAACTTCGCGAATCCCGCGATTACCGCGCGTATCATTATGATGACGGCGTTCTCGGGCACAATGACAAGCTGGGTGTTCCCCGACGGTGTGTCCTCGGCTACGCCTCTTGCTTTGATGACTAAGGGCGATATGGATTCATTGCCTACATACCTTCAGATGTTCCTTGGCTGGCGCGGCGGTTGTCTGGGTGAAACCTGCACACTTGCGCTGTTGCTCGGCGGAATCTACCTGCTCGTTAAGCGTGTAATAAGCTGGCATACTCCCGTGGCGTTCATCGGTACGGTAGCGCTTATGTCGCTTGTTTGCGGCAAGGACGTTCCTTATCAGCTTATGGCGGGCGGACTAATGCTCGGCGCGATTTTTATGGCTACCGATTATTCCTCAACACCTCCCACAAAATGGGGAAAGGTTATCTTCGGCATAGGCTGCGGACTTATTACTGTATTGATTCGTTTTTGGGGCAACTTCCCCGAGGGTGTAAGCTTCTCAATCCTTTTGATGAACATTCTTACCCCTTATATCACCAAGCTGACGCGCTCCAAGCCCTTCGGCACAGGAGGTGGTAAGCGATGAAAAACAACACCTTCAAAGAAATCATAAAGCCGATTATCGTGCTCACTTGTATTTGTCTTGTTGTCACCGCTTTGCTCGCCTATATTAATCTTATCACGGCTCCCGTTATCAAGGCGGCTGACGAAAAGGCAGCGGCTGAAGCCCGAGCTGAGGTGCTCAGCGAAGCCGACAGCTTTACCCAGATGGACACAAAAGGTCTTCCCGATGAAATCATCGAGGTCTATAAAGCTGACAACGGTTCGGGATATGTATTTATGATGACAACCAAGGGCTACGGCGGCGATATTCTACTGATTTGCGGCATCAAATCCGACGGCTCAATCGAAAAAACAAAAACGCTCTCGCACTCGGAGACCAGCGGTATAGGCTCGCGGGTAGTTGAGAACGATTCAGATTACAGAAAACAGTACGTCGGCAAGACAGCCGAAAACGTGGACGAGGTTGACGCCGTATCAGGCGCGACAATTTCCTCAAAAGCTTATAAGGCGGCGGTTGACGCGGCGTTCAAGGCGTTCGAAAAAGTAAAGGAGGCTCAGTGATGAATAAGCTTCAAAACTTTTCAAAGGGCATAATCAGCGAGAACCCTGTGCTCGTGCTTGTGCTCGGCACCTGTCCCACCTTGGCGGTTTCAAGCAACGTTTCGAGCGCTCTCGGTATGGGCGCGGCGGCGACAATCGTACTGCTATGCTCGAATATAGTAATTTCGGCGCTCAGAAAGGTAATTCCCGATAAGGTCAGAATCCCCTGTTTTATCGTGCTTATCGCGGGCTTCGTAACTATGGTGCAGATGCTTGTAAAAGCGTACGCGCCCGCTTTGGACGCTTCGCTCGGAATTTACCTCCCGCTGATTGTTGTTAACTGTATCATCCTCGGCAGAGCCGAGATGTTCGCTCAGAAGAATACCGTAATTGACTCGGCGATTGACGCTCTCGGTATGGGCGCGGGATTTACGCTAACGCTCGTCGCTATGGCTACAATTCGTGAGGTGTTCGGCAACGGTACGTGGATGGGCATCCCGATTCCTGTGCTCACCGACAACAAAATTGCTATTATGGCATACGCTCCCGGCGGATTCTTTGTATTCGGTCTGTTGATTGCGATTGTCAACAAGTTCTTCAAGAATAAGCCAAAAAAGAAAGACTTTGGCTGCTCGGGATGTCCCTCGGCGGCTGTGTGTTCGGGCGCTTGCGCTGTGAAGGAGGGTAATGATGGCTAAATTAATCATTATTCTGCTTTCGGCAGTTTTTATCAACAACTATGTGCTCAACAGATTCTTGGGCATCTGCCCGTTTTTGGGCGTTTCAAAAAAGCTCGATTCCGCGACGGGAATGAGCCTCGCGGTAATCTTCGTAATGCTTATCGCTACGGCGGTTACCTATCCTATACAGTTCTTCCTGCTTACACCTAATCACCTTGAGTATTTGCAGACGATTGTATTTATCCTCGTAATCGCGGCGCTCGTACAGCTCGTTGAGATTGTTATGAAAAAATATATGCCCCCGCTTCATCAGTCGCTGGGCGTTTATCTTCCGCTTATTACCACGAACTGCGCCGTACTCGGCGTTACAATCCTCAACATCGACGAGGGCTACACATTCTTAGAGGCTATGGTCAACTCTCTCGGAAGCGGTCTGGGATTCTTCCTGGCTATGGTAATGTTCTCGGGCGTTCGCTCAAAGCTCGAGGGCGCCGATATTCCCAAATCGTTCAAGGGATTGCCGATTACCCTCATCGCGGCGTCAATCACCTCGCTGTCGTTTATGGGCTTCGGCGGTGTTATCGAAAACCTTTTCGCGTAAGGAGGTAACCGAATGAACGCAATTCTAATAGCGGTTATCCCTGTCGCGATAATCGGAATTTTATGCGCGGCAATGCTTGTTGTCGCTTCAAAAGTTATGGCGGTTAAGGAGGACGAGCGGTTCCCCGCTGTGCGCGAGTGCCTGCCGGGCGCCAACTGCGGCGCGTGCGGCTACGCGGGCTGTGACGGCTACGCAAAGGCGCTCTGCGAGGACAACAGCGTTCCCGCTAACCTCTGTGTTCCTGGCGGAGCATCCTGCGCGAAGGAGCTCAGCGAGATGCTCGGAGTAGAGTTTGAGGACGTTGCGGCTCAGGTTGCCGTGGTTCACTGTCTCGGCGACTGCAGCGCCACCGAGGATATGGTGGACTACCGTGGAATGGAGAGCTGCGCCGCGGCTAAGATGATTTTCGGCGGCAAGGGCAAGTGCGGCTTCGGATGTCTCGGCTTAGGCGATTGCGCCAAGGCTTGTCCCGAGGAGGCAATCTGTATCAATGACGGTATCGCCCGTGTTTATACTCCAAATTGTGTGGGATGCGGTATTTGTGTAAAGACCTGCCCAAATAACATCATCGCGCTTCACAAAGCTGTCAGGAGCACGGTTGTGTCCTGCAACAACAAGGACAAGGGCGCTGTGACACGCAAGGCTTGTTCAAGCGGTTGTATCGGCTGCAAGCGCTGTGAAAAAGCGTGTGAGTATGACGCGATTAAGGTTACAAATAACCTTGCCGCGATTGACTACGAAAAGTGTACAAACTGCGGCGCGTGCGCCGAGGTCTGCACAACGAAGTGCATCAAAATCTACGATTTAAACTGTAATTAATAAACTGATTATTAAAAAAAGCACAGACAACTCGTTTAAAGGAACTGTCTGTGCTTTTATTATTTGTAAATTCAAATCACTTTCTTATTTTTCGTTCTTCCATCTTCTGTAAATTCCTGATAATATAGCGCCCGAAATGTTGTGCCAAACGGAGAATATCGCGCCCGGTACAGTCGCCATAGCGAGATTTGGAAACGCTGTTGAAGCTAGGCTTGTGGCAAGACCTGAGTTTTGCATACCAATCTCAATAGAGAGCGCCTTGGTTTTCGCGGGAGGCAGTCTCAGCAGCTTGCCGAGTCCAAAGCCGCACGCGTAACCGAGCAGATTATGTAGTATTACAACGCAAAGTACCAGCACGCCGCAGGTGTAGATTTTTTCTGCATTATGTGAAACAACAGTGGCGACAATCAGGCAAATAGCGATAGTAGAAACCATTGGGAGCACATCGACCGCCTTCGCGGTTATTTTTCCGAAAAAATGATTGATAACAAAGCCGAGCGCAATCGGGATAATGATTACCTGAATAATGCTCCAAAACATTGACCAGACATCGACGCTGACGGTAGTTTGCAAGAGCAGATATGTTATCGCGGGAGTAAGAATCGGCGCGAGCAGTGTGTTGACGCTCGTCATTCCCACTGACAGGGCGACATCGCCCTTTGACATATACGTAATTACGTTGCTCGCCGTGCCGCCCGGACAGGTGCCGACAAGCACCACACCCGCTGTCAACGCGGGATCTAGCCCAAATAACTTGCTTAATCCGAACGCAAGCGCGGGCATAATGATGAACTGAGCCGCGCACCCAATTAAAATATCCTTTGGTCTCTTGAAAATTAGGGCAAAGTCCTTCGGCTTCATAGTCAATCCCATGCCGAACATAACAATCATCAAAAGATAATTCACCCATGAGGTTTGTATCCATAGCGATGATTGCGGCACAAACAACGCGAGTGCCGCCACCGCAAGCACAATTAACGCCATAAATTTGCCGATTATTTCACTTATTCTTTTTATTACTCCCATAAGTCACCATCATTTCAAATAATAATATATTATCAGTCCTACGCGATACTTGGTTTACAGTTCTTTCTGTCATAAACCTTCCCGTCTCAAAACGGACTTTAGTTCTGAAATAATATCATTCAAATCCTCGGTCAGCTTATCGCTGTGTATTGACATATCGTCGAAAAGCCGATTTAGGTTTTCTTCAAAGTGATTGGGAAGAATATTACAATCCCCTATGCAAAGCTCGACCAATCGCTTTTCACCCGGGTGTGTTTGCTTGTTCAAAGCGAAAATCACATCAAAATATGATTCCAGAAACGCTGCTGTCCTGTGAACAACGCTTACCCGATCATTTCTGCTGTTTGCTTTTTTCAGCTGCAGGGAGTACGCTGGCATAGCGTTATATAAAAGAGCGGTGTTTCTCTTGATGATGTTATTTCGCAGTTCTTCGGGATACGAAACAGAAAAGCGGTTTTTAGCGCTCTGCAGTCTTCCGCTCTTATCGCAGACAATCTTACACGTCAAAAGATTATGCCACATACAGGTGGTGTAGCCGTTGTATGCTTCGAATTTTTCCACAACCCGCGCAACGCCGTCGCAGAATTCGTTAAGATTGCGATAAAGAATGTCAATGTCGACTCCGTTGTTCAGAACGCAGTTGTCCTCGTATTCCCAGTAATGATTTCCAATCTCCATATATTTGCAAAAATCAGACAATAACGCGCGTCTGCTTTCTTCTTCAATCGGCGCGGTGATGTAAACATACACATCATAATCGGATTTCGCGTCATAGTTTGCTCCCGAACGGGAACCGCCGAGAGCAATCGCCTCGACCTGCTCAAACTCGGATAGCTTTTCAAATAATTTATTTATCATAATGTTGTCCTCAATAAATCTTGATTTATCTTATCTAATGATAACAGATAATAATTCGTATGTCTACAAAAATCTCCGCCTTAATTTAACTCAAGCGGAGACAGTTTTAATAACTCGTAATATATGTTTGCGCCATACCTGATAAAAGTCTGTTATTCCAGAATTATTTATCCGAAGTAGGAATAACTATAGTTACTACGTTAAGATGATAAGCGTAGCTGTACATAACCTTTGACGCGATCTTCTGCGTCATAATAACGCCTATCTTAGAAAAACTCTTGTCTTTAATACTGTCGCTTTCGATAATGAGCGGGTCGTAAGGCTTATCGTAGTTTCTCAAAATGATTTCTATCTTATCAGGGTCGCGGAACGCCTTTATGTCCATATAGGATGTTTTGTCCTTGTGTTCTGTTTTGCGGCGGTAATTGATATAATCCGCGGCAATCTCCTCCATACAAAGCGCGCTTATATACGCCAGACGCGGTGAGGTATCGTGCTCTGTAAAAAAGTTCTGTAATTGTTCCGATACAAACGACACATGCTCTGACTCAACAGGAATACTTATATCAATAGCGGTATCACGGTTTTTATACTTTTTAAGTACAAGCAGTCGTTCGAGCGGTACCGCGAGCTTTTTATTTATCAGCATAAATACCAGATAGTAAATAATAAAGAACGGGATGAACGAGAATCCCATAGCAAGCCAGATAACAGTAACGCCGAAGGTTTTGCCGAACACAGCGACAAAAATCGGATAGAGTATACTGTCGGGGAGCACCGCTACAAGCAGCGAAAGCGAAAGATGTCCCGTGGATTCATAAACAGCGTTAAACATAAACGGAAATACTATAACGATACCGCTGATTGCCGCGAGTATCAGTCCGAGATTAGCTCCATCTACACCCGCAACATGGTAGAAGTTAAGTATGGGCTGTTGAAAAGCGATTATAACCGCGGCTACAACCGAAGCGAAAATAACGCCCTGTAAAAGCGCCGCCTTAAACGTTTTGCAAACACCCTTGTTATCTCTTTCTCCGTGGAGAATTCCGATAAGCGGCTCGCTTGAGTACAGGCTTCCTCTGCCAACGGTTCGTACCAGCGAGGATATGGTTTTAATCATCGCGACAAGCGCGAGCACGGCAGTACCGTTTGAGAATACCGAAAGGATGATGTTGTTTACAACGGTTCCGCTCGCCGAATCAAGAATGTTGTCTATCGAAGACGGCAGACCTCTGCGGACGCAGTCGAGCGAATCTATAATATTCTTTTTGTTTGGAGCATAGAAGCGGAAACGCACTTTGATTTTTCTGACTCTCATAAAGACAAACGCCGTTACCATCTGTCCGAAAGCTCCTGCCGCGGAGCCGATGCCCAGTCCCGCTATTTTCATATCGCCGCTGAGCAGCTGTATTGCGACTATAGAAACGACAATATTCAGCACAACATTTACAACACTCGCAATCATACGCTCCGTCTGGTACCCGAAGGTGGCGCACACAATCTGAAATACCGAGCCTACAGCAAAGAACAGTATCATAAGGCAGGCGGTCTTAATGTAAAGATCACCGAACGCCGCAGCCTGCGCTGTAGCCTTTGCGCCGCCAGCGATACCCATTACCGCGCCTGTAGCGCCGAGACACAGTCCGACGAAAATCAAATCAATAATGATTGTAAAGGTAAGTGTAATGGAAAAAATCCTGTTATATCCGTCCATATCGCTCTTGCCCATTCGCTCAAGCATTTTAAGAAAGCCGCCCTGCATAATCATTCCCGTGAATGAAAGCATCATACCGATAATAGGTATACCGAGAGCAACCGCCGCTACCGCGTCCTGTCCCAGAAAACGTCCCGCGATAATCGTATCAACCATAAAGGTCATCGATTGCACGAAAGCGTAAATCAGGCACGCTGGCATAAATTTTTTGACTGTTTTAACAGACAAAATGTTGGATTTTACATTTTCAGCCATTGTTTTTCTCCTTTGATTTATTATACCTATAGTAATCCTACATAGTTTGGAACAGGTATTTTATAGTCTGCTCGTTAGGGATTACAATGCCTCTGAGAAGCTTATCCATAAGAAGAGGAGCGAGCTTACGCGCTTTTGACGCTCCCGAGCCGCAAATCATTACTGTGTTGAAAGCGAACAGCAGTCCTAATTTCTGATAGTATTCTTTAAGCTGTTCGGGATCGGTTATCCCTGTGTATTTCATAAAGAACATATTACCGACTTTCAGGCACATATCGGCGGGCATACCTGTACTGCGTTCAATGTGCTTAGCCTTTTCTCCCGCGGGAGCTACAATCATATCACGGTATGTAGCGACAAGGTCACAAATTGGCGGTCCGATAGAAATCATCGGCATATCTATAAGTACGAGCTCGCCGTTGCCGCCCTCTCCAATAAGCTCGCAGCCTTCAACGGATACTTCGCGCAAAGCCTTCTTAACGTTCAGTATAGACGTAAAGCCTGTAACTTCGAGGATTTCATAGACCTCTTTGTTTACGTTGCAAATTGTCAGCTCGCCGACTTCTTTTCTCAGCTTCATCAGCACGCGCAGTCCCGCGCTTGAAATATAAAGCGGGCTTAACCGCCATTATTTCTTTCTCAAATTCAGGTGCGTTGTTTGAATCAATTTTCCTTTAATCTGATACATAATAACCTCCGTATGTATTGATAATTGTATTATATTATCGAAAGGCAGTATTGTCAACGAATACGCGTCAAAGAAGAAATAGAAGTATGAGTGAAGAACATCTGCAATTGTTTAAGTTGCATAATCATTTAATCAAAATTTTGTGCAAAAAACCGACTAAATAACAGTCTTGAAATATGAAAAATAAAGATATGTTATAATACGGAATATCGTATTTAAAATAAGGAGGACATTTATGAAAAAACAGTTAAAAAGAACACTAAGAGTGTTGCTTTGCGCTGTGCTTTGCTGTTCGGCGTTTGCTTTGAGCGTTAACGCAAAAACCACGAAGAAATACGTGAAATCAATCAGCGTCGCTAAAAAAGCGACTGTCACAATTCCCGCTGACAAGAAAACGGTTACAAAAAGCTATAAAGTAACCGTAAAGGTTGTCGGCAAGGCTTCAAAGGCTTTTACGGCAAAATCAAGCAAAACATCTGTCGCTACGGTAAAAGCCAGCGGAAGCAAAATCAAAGTTACAGCCAAAAAGGCTGGCAAAACTACAATTACCGTAACAACCAAGGCTAAAAACGCAAACGGCAAAAAGCTCAGCCAGAAGCTTACTTTGACTGTTAAGAAAGCAAAGCGCTATGTTAAAGCCATAGGCGTTGAGTCGGAGGATACAATTGATATTCCCGCTGTCAGCTCGACAATGCAGATTTCGAGCGAACTCCGTTTCTCAACAATGAAGAACGGTTACATTAAGGATATCGACGGCGGTATCGCTCCCGACGTATATCTTACTGATAACAGGCTGTTTGACAGAGTTTATATCGACAATCTCGTCAGCGAGCAGTTCGGAGCCTGATGCTTATTAGCGCTTATCGCAGCTGCTAAAACCAAAAAGCAAAAAAGCACAAAACTTAAAAACAACAGGCAGGGTGAATATCCTGCCTGTTGTTTTTTGTGTGTGCAATTTGCATAAATACTGAGTGTCATTTTTGGTCAAAAAAACAGCGAAAAATGTGGTACAATAAAAAGGTATAAAAAATCAATAAATTGGGAGGGATTAATTTGGAAGCTAAAACCAGACAGACTCAGGACAATCTCTTTGTTCTGGGGACAAGCGTGATTGTATTCGGATTATGGAATCTGATAAAGTTCGCGATATATTATTTTGTCGCTTCCAACGAGATAAAGGAAACAGTGGGCGATAAGTATTATCTGATAACCGCTATTATGTGTTGGGTAGTATTCTTTTTCAGCTTTGCGCTCAGGTGTTTTATCGGATTCTCCGCGCGAGCAGAAGGCAAGGGTAAGCGGAAGAATGCTGTGTACCTTGTGTTCGCGGGGATGATAGCCTTGGTGTATTTTTGCGTAATAGCCTTTGAGGTCGCTTATATAATAATTAGACACGAGCATATCTTTTCTATGATTATTACGCTGATAATCGACGCTACGTCGTTAGTTTTTTTGGTTGAGCTTATTGTAAATTCAATCAAAATACGAAAGCTGAGAAAGGATGTGAGCCAATGAATTCCGATTTTCACTATTATGCCACATATTGCGCGGCTCAGCTTGCGGGTTATTCGCATGACGATAGCCTTGCTATCTCGTACTGCGATTGTTTTGTGGACCTGTGCAGCAAGACTTTGTTGTCAAAGCTAAAGGCTCCCTCCGCCGCGGCGACCACGCAGCTTCCTTTAGAAATGGCGGATATGAGGACTGATATAATAGGCTTGCAGATGATAACACGCATATGGTCGTCCTTCCACTTCCTTCCTTATGATTTGTACGCACAGCCGCCAAAGCGCTGTTCAAAAGGCTACAAAAACAAGTACAGGCTCATATGCAATCCCAACGGTGAACTGCTCAAAGAAACTGTCAAGCTCGCGAAGGATAAAAGTATACAAGCTGTCGGGCTGGCTATGCACGTGCTCGCCGACACATGGGCGCACCGCTATTTCGCGGGAACGCCGTCGCTAGTTATTAACAATACCAACAGATATTTTTATGAGCTTTTCCCGTCGGAGAACGGATACACAGAGAAAAAGATTACTTTCCGCCACAGCACCACTTCCCCTGATGATCTGGACAACAGCGTCTATACGTCGAGCCTGTTCTCAAACAATGAAAACTCAATAATGAACCTCGGTCACGGCAGAGCAGGACACCTACCCGATTACAGCTTTATCAGGTACAAATATCTGCCCGCGTGGGGAGATTACGAGGAGATTTTAAAGGATAACCCGTCGGATTATACGCATGCTTTTTATCAGATGGTCTACGCGATGAAATACCTCAGAGGCAAATATGACAGCTTCGAAACCGATACCTACGATACTGAGGTTGACGAAACTATCCGAAAAGAGGTCGAAAGGATAATCAACACAAGACAGCTCAGTTCCGCCGACGACTGGAAAGCGCTTGGCGAAAAGCTGTCAGGATGTGAGATTGAGCCTTTTGATGTCGAAAAGTATCAGTCGGAGTATATAGAAGCCGACAAAGACAAAAAGGACGACACATTCCTCGGAAAATTTATTCTTTCCGCGCTCGCTCAAAAGAGTATGATTACCAACAAGATTTACAATTCAGGAAGTAAACTCGCGGGCTACTCGATTGATTATGAGGACAAGGGATTCAAAGGAATCAAGGCGTTCAAATCTCTCGTAAGGGAGGAAGAAGCATGAGCTATTTTCAGCGTGTAAAAAATATAATATTCGGTATTATTCTGATTTTGTTTGCTGTTGCCTTGATTGCCTCGCCAAAGCAGGGCTACCCCATTATAGCCGCGGTTGTCAGCGTGCTTGTGTTGCTTTACGGGTTCAAACTGCTTATTTATTATTTTAGGATGGCGCGTAATATGGTCGGCGGCAAATCCATTCTGTGTCAGTCAATAATCGTACTTGACCTTGCACTGTTTTCAACCTCATTGGTATTTATGGGTGAGGTAGTCATTATCATTTATCTGCTGGGCATTTACGCTTTCACGGGTGTTGTGGATATTCTCAGAGCGTTTGAAGCGATGAAAATGAAAGCTTCAAACTGGAAGGTAAAGCTAATTACAGGACTAATAAGTGTGTTGTTTGCCGTGCTAATTGTAGTTATGGGCTTTGTATTCCGCAATATGCAGATTGTTGTATACGGCTTTTGCGTCAGCCTGTTCTATTACGCGGTTGTAAAAATCGTGACCGCGTTCAAGCGCACCGCGATTGTCTATATCCAGTAGATTTAAAGTATGGAGAATATACCATAAATTTTTATTACGATTTTTGTTGAGTGTTTTTTGTGGATATATGTTAGAATTAACTCATAAAACTTGTTGTAGGAGGATTTTAAACGGGAGTTTACAAACCAGAAGAAGTGAAAAGCGATGTGGAAACCACTAGAATGAGTTTATTATTGCAATAATATTCTCTATTGATTACTTCCAGGTACTTTTTCAAGTATTGCTCAATCTCTTGTAGCTTAAAAAAAGCGGAGGCTGATTTAACAGCTTCCGCTATTTTTTAATCCGTTTTGATCCCCTCTGAACTCTGATTTATCCCGCCAAAAGTACAACACAAAACTAACGATAAGAAAAGAGAAGTTGTCCTCTTTGTTTTCCGATATATCGGAATACCGAGGCATAGCGTGACAACAGAGAGCTCGGAAAGCGGCTGTCAACGGTTTACAAAGCTTTGCTTTTGGTGTATTATTTAGTAAGATAAATCGGAATTGTGCGCCCAGACGAAGGGCGGATAGTCTAGCAGGTGAGAAGCCTGCACGGAAAGGTTTAGCCAACCACCGTTAGCGAGTC
>JAHLAX010000035.1 GCA_020625875.1 bacterium
GGGAGAAAGTTCCCTACTACTCAATTGACGATATGTTCCCGTATGGTCACGGCGAAAAGTCCGTCTTCCTGATTGAGCGCAAAATGCGCCTCAAGCTGGACGAGGCTATGGCTATCCGCTGGCATATGGGAGAGTTCGGCGACAAGAACAGCAACACGATTTCTCAGGCATATGAAAAGTACCCGCTCGCCGTAAAGCTCCATCTAGCCGATTTGGAGTCTACATACCTCCGCGAGAAGGGCACTTCCGCAGTCAATAACAGGTGATTATTAATTCGCAATTCGCAATGCGAAATTCGTAATTATTATGATTATCACATAAACGTCAGGTGATTAAATGCTATATCTGGAAGCTGTTTCCAAAGCCGAAAAACTGAGGGCGGAGCTCAAATACCACTCCGACCTCTACTATAATCAGGATAACCCCGAAATCGACGACTTTACATACGACAAAATGATGCGTGAGCTTGAGGACTTGGAGGCGGAGTTCCCCGAGCTCATTACTCCTGATTCTCCCACTCAGAAGGTCGGAGGACAGGCGGGCGAGAAGTTTTCGCCCGTTACTCACACAGTTCCTATGGAAAGTCTGCACGACAGCTTTTCATTCGATGAGTTGCGTGATTTTGACCGTAAGGTCAGAGACGTAGTCGATAATCCGCTCTATGACGTAGAGCCAAAAATTGACGGTCTTTCGGTGTCCGTTGAGTACACAAACGGCACGCTCACACGCGCCTCAACTCGCGGCGACGGTGTAACTGGTGAGGATATTACCGACAATATTCTGACGATTAAATCTTTGCCGCATAAAATCAAAGACGCTCCCGCTTATCTCGAAGTCAGGGGCGAGGTTTATATGTCTTTTGAGAGCTTCGAGGAACTCACCAAACTTCAGGAAGAAACAGGCGGCAAAACATTCAAAAATCCCCGCAATGCCGCGGCTGGCTCGCTAAGGCAAAAGGACAGCCGTATTACAGCCAAGCGCAAGCTTGATATTTTCATTTTTAATATTCAGCAGATAGATGGTAAAACGCTCCGCTCTCATAAGGATTCGCTCGACTTTCTTGACAGTCTGGGCTTACCTGTGTGCTTTCACAAGCGCTTCGATAACATTGACGATGTTATAAACGAGATAAACAATATCGGCGACAACCGAGGACAATATCCGTTCGCGATTGACGGCGCTGTAGTAAAAGTCGATGATTTCAATATGCGTGATGAGCTTGGTTCTACCGCTAAATTCCCGCGCTGGGCTGAGGCGTACAAGTATCCTCCTGAGGAGAAAGTCACAAAGCTTTTGTCGGTTGAAATCAACGTCGGCAGAACAGGCGTGCTCACTCCCGTAGGTATCTTTGAGCCTGTGCTTCTTGCGGGTACAACCGTTTCAAGAGCTACGCTTCACAATCAGGATTTTATCAACGAAAAGGACATCCGCGTCGGTGATAGTGTAGTTATCCGAAAGGCGGGCGAGATTATCCCCGAGGTACTCTCTGTTACCGAACACGGCGAAAACTCAGAGCCTTTCAAATTCCCCGAAACCTGTCCGTCCTGCGGCAGCAAGGTTACGCGCGAGGAGGGAGAGGCGGCAATCCGCTGCACCAACACAGACTGTCCCGCTCAGCTTATGCGCCA
>JAHLAX010000088.1 GCA_020625875.1 bacterium
AATTATGCGAATCCATTATCGGCCTGATGCCGGAAGTCTGTTATACACTAGGTTTGATGCCTCCGGATTTTCAATACTTAACCCGCTGTGAAGGAATCATCGACGAGCAGATTGCCAAATGCGGGCGGGACATCTGGAAGCAATCCATTGAGATTTGTCTGATGGCATTAGAGCCCAGGGAATTTTGCAATTTCAAAAGGACTTCGCTAGTTTCCTTATGTGAAGACCACATCAGGGAAATATACATGACCTTTTTCCACCGAACGGTCATTGCATCATACGCAACCAACACCAGCTTGACTGACGAGGCCAAAAACAATTCGAAAGAGGCCCGGCGCCTGATGAAAAAGGCTCAGTCGATGTTGGAGCAAGCTGAGGCAAAGACAGCAAAGTTCGGAAAAACGGCGGCGCAAGCCAGGGAACAGAGCGCAAAAACAATGGAGCGTTTGGAGCGCGAGAAAAAAGCCCTGGAGAAGGAATTGTATGAGCTCCGTCGGCAGAACGAATTGCTACAGCTGGCGTTGGAAGCAAGCAGTGAAGAGGAAGACGCACAGAAAGAAGCCGAACCTATTGAGGCGGAGAGAGAAACGGAGCCCACGATCGAAGAGCGGGAACTGTACTCTCATATTGAGCTTCCGGAAGATTCTTCCGTGATCTTTCTCGGCGGGCACAGAAATTTCGTCAAAAAGGTTCAGCAGCTTCATCCCAGATGGCGCTACTTCTCAACTTACGATACACGGCCGTCGGACGTCGTGCATGAATCGCGCGCTAAGATCACCTGCATCGTAGTTTACTCGAAGCATCTCAGTCATAAGGCTTACCAAAGAGTCACGCAAAGTCTCAAGGATGTGCCATTCCTGTTCCTCAATTGTCAGAACATCGAAAGAGGTGAGCTGATCATGAGAAAGGAATACGCGTCCAGGGTCCTGGGTCTCAGCGAGGAAGATCTGAAAAACCAGTACTGTGGTTAATCGCTTGTCTGTCTTTTTTAATTCTGTGGAAAGTCGAGTGTCTCAACAAGGCGACGCGCCTGCCGGCGTCTCAGACGGCAGACGCGAAACAGAAAGAAAAGGCAGCAAGCTGAGCATAAGGAATTAGAGGAGGGAAGTATTGTGGTGTTCAATAAGTTCGATGTTACGCTCCAGGTTGGTGCGGAATATGCTTCTGGGGAAAGCAAATCTGTGGATCTGCGGATCCCCGCTGCCTCAACGGAAGAGCTGGACCTGATCCAGAGATTCAGCGAATTGTGGAAGCGCGGTGAGGCGGCTCAGAACGAATGCACAAGCGGAAGCCTGAGCATCACCATGCAGCTACACAGGGCATGGTATGACGATGGGACCGTAGAGCCGGAAGAACCGAAGCCTGAAGAGGTAAGCAGGAAGACGGCAGCGCAGGCACCTAAGCGTCGCGGCAAGAAGGCGACGGAAACAACCGCTGCTGAGGAAGCAAAGCCGCAGGCTGCGGCAAAAGAGGAAACTGCAGGCAATAGTGCCGCTGTTTCCCATAATGAAGGCCGTGGCTTTGACCTTGGCGGTGGTGGTGACATTCCCGCCGCACCCGCTGTAGGCGGTGGCGGCGCAAAAACGG
>JAHLAX010000036.1 GCA_020625875.1 bacterium
GCGAAACCACAGCCACAACAGGTATGATTCACGTTATGGGTGAGATTTCCACAGAATGCTATGTTGATATTCCCGCTATTGTCCGTGAGGTTGTCAACAATATAGGCTATGATAATCCCGCGTGTGGCTTTGATGGCAACACCTGCGCGGTGCTCACTTCAATCGACGCTCAGAGCCCCGATATTGCTATGGGCGTTAACGAGAGCTACGAGCACAAGGACGGCGAAAGCGACAGCGCCAATCTTATCGGCGCTGGCGATCAGGGTATGATGTTCGGCTATGCGTGTAACGAAACACCCGAGCTTATGCCTCTGCCGATTTCGCTGGCGCATAAGCTCTCAAAGCAGCTCTCAAAGGTCAGAAAGGACGGCACACTCGCTTATCTTCGTCCCGACGGTAAGACTCAGGTTTCTGTTGAGTATGTTGACGGTAAGGCTGTCAGAATCGACACTGTCGTAATCTCAACTCAGCACGATGAGAGCGTTTCACTCCAGAAGATTCGTGAGGATATAATCAATTTTGTTATAAAACCCGTTATCCCCAGAGAGCTTTTTGTTGATACAAAAATCTTTGTCAATCCCACAGGACGCTTTGTAATCGGCGGACCTGTCAGTGACGCGGGACTCACGGGCAGAAAGATTATTGTTGACACCTACGGCGGATTCTCACGCCACGGCGGCGGAGCGTTCAGCGGCAAGGACCCCACAAAGGTTGACCGCAGCGCCGCGTACTACAGCCGTTATATCGCCAAGAATATTGTAGCCGCGGGATTGGCCGACAAGTGCGAGGTTCAGCTTGCCTACGCTATCGGCGTTGCCAAGCCTGTGTCAATTATGGTGGATACTTTTGGTACAGGTAAAGTAAGCGACGAAAAACTCGCCGAGGCTGTAAAGAAAGTATTTGATCCCCGCCCGCAGTCGATTATCAGAGAGCTTGACCTGACAAACATCAAGTACCTGCCTGTAGCCGCTTACGGTCATATGGGCAGAGAGGAACTCGGCGTCAGCTGGGAAAAAACCGACAGAACACAGCAGCTTATAGAAGCAGTAAAATAGGCTCCTTTGGCTAAAGGAGCTGTCAGCGAAGCTGACTGAGGATTGTATAAACGCGGCGCAGCCGCCACAAATTTGTTATCGTAGGGGAGACCGTCTCGGTCTCCCTTTTTGTATGGTTAAGCTTTTAGGAGAGCCGCTCCGTTATTGTACTAATTCAAATAAAAGATTTTTAATTATTATTCTCTTTATAATTTGATTATAAATATTATTATATATATTATTATTGTGGTCGGATTCCGACCTGCTATGAGGTCGTTTTTCGCCCTAGGTGAGGTCGTTTTTCGCCCCTAACGCGGTCGTATTACAACCTCTATTCTAATCCAAACGATATTGAAATCGCGTTATTAACTCTGTTCATTGAGCCTTCGTCTATCGCGCCCATTCTTTCTCTAAGGCGTTGTTTATCTATTGTTCGTACCTGTTCAAGCAGTACAACGCTGTCTTTTGACAGACCGCAGCCGCGCGCCTCAATCGGTATATGTGTCGGCAGCTTTGCCTTTGACTGCTGGCTTGTAATCGCCGCCGCGATTACCGTCGGGCTGTAGCGGTTGCCCACATCATTTTGCACAATAAGTACAGGCCGTACGCCTCCTTGTTCCGAGCCGACAACAGGTGAGAGGTCGGCGTAATATATATCTCCTCGCTTAATACTCAAGCTGATGACCTCCAAAACTTTTTCTATATCGGTATTTTTGCCGTTTTCAGGTTTTTTATTCCGATAATATACTATTTTTGAGGTCAGCTGTTGTGATTATTTATCTTTGTGTAAACTCGGCGTTTAAGCCGAGCTTTTTAATTACTATAGATTTAATAAAACCCGTGTTATAGTCAGCGGTAATAGCAAAACTTCCGCTTTCGCATTTGCCGTTATACTCGGCGTAGTTGCTTGTTTGTCCGTTGTAGTTAATTTCGTTGTGATTAATTGAATTAATGACATTGTTTATAACGGATGAAAAGGCGTTATTGGGCAGATAGCTTTCATCCGCTTTGAGTTTTAATCCGTCACGGTGAATAGTCAGCTTTGAGCCTTTGTATTTAAAGCTCAGACCTTTCAGGTTTTTTGGTTTTATCATCTTGATTTTTAGGATATGGTTTTGTGAAGCAATACCCGCTTTGAGCACTTCACCGTTATACTCACAAACAGCGGTCGCCTTAAAATCTTTTTTAATCTCAGCGGGCTTAGCCGAGCACGCTGTCATTAAAAATATAAGAGGAAGAATTAAGAGTAATCTTTTCATTGTATCACCGATAAATTATATGTTTACAAGCTCATCTATATGTGATATACTATGTGAGTAAAATTTTATAGCTTGTACGGTTTCGCGAGAACTAACAGGGAAGGCGGTCAGAGTCCGCCGCAACAGCCATTACCGTGTTCGGTTAAAAGGAGCATTATGCCACTGTGTAAACGGGAAGGCGCTTCGCAATATACGCCGTAAGTCGGGAGACCTGCCGTACTCGTAATGAAAAACTACTTTTGGGCAATGAAAAGTCAGTTTAGCGCCGTAAGGCGTATTTTCTCATGCCCTTTTTTTGAGGGCTTTTTTCATTTTAAGGAGGTAAAAAAATGAGAAAATTTCTATCAATTACATTAGTTGCCGTTCTTCTGGTGTCGTGCTTCACGTTTGCCGTAAACGCGGCTGACAAAAAGGTAAGCGTCAGAATCGAAGGCAAAGAAGAAACCTATTACTGTGGCGACGTAGCTTTAGGCGAAAGCAAAACCGTTCTTGACGTTGTAAAAGCTATTGACGAAGCGGACGAGAATCTTACCGTTGATATTGTCGAAAGCCAGTACGGCGCTTATATCAGCGGTATCAATGAAGACAAAGAAGCCACTGAGAACGTTATGGAAGGCGAGGATATCATAGCCACTTATTACATAGGCTGGATGTTCGCCGTTAACAATCAGAACGCTTCCGTCGGCGTTTCCGCTTATGAGCTGCAGGGCGGCGAGGATATTGTGCTCTATTATGCCGATATGTCCGCTCAGGTTCCCGTAGCCGATTTTAGCGAAAAAGGCAAGATTACGCTCACAAGCTACGACTATCTTCCCGACTGGAGCGGTATGGAGTGGCAGCCTGTCACAGGCGTTAATGTTACACTCAACGGCAAGGAATATATTTCAAACATCGAGGGCGTTGTTACATATGACCCCGACGACTTCAAAAACCTCGTTAACGTTCAGGTCTATAGCACTGACGAGGTTGGTTATCCTTTGGTTTGCCGTTTCCCCGAGAATTACGGCTTTGATATGAACAGCTTTAAGGACGAGGAGCCCGCAGCTTCCGAGGCTGCTCCTGCAGCTGCAAAGCCTGTTACACTTAACTATAAGCAGAGCCTTATTGTTAAGGGTACATATCAGATTGATATTACATCCGATGAAGCTGTTAAATATTCAAGCTCAAACGCCAAAGTCGCTTCAGTCAGCACAAAGGGTAAAATCACAGCCCGAAAGGCAGGCTCAGCCGTTGTTACAGCCAAGGCGGGCAACGTTACCGCTAAGTATAAAATCACTGTAAAAGCCCTGAAATTAAGCGCTACAAGCAAAACCATCAAAAAGGGAAAGAGCTTCACTCTCAAGGTTACGGGCGCTACAGGCAAAGTGAAATTTTCTTCATCTAAAACGTCCGTCGTTAAAGTAAATGCAAACGGTAAAGTTACAGGCAAGAAGACGGGTAAAGCGGTAATTAAGGTTGTCGCTAACGGCGTAACACTTAATTGTAAAGTTACAGTAAAATAATATAGAGGTAGATTATGGGTAAAAGGTTTTTAGTGGTTATATCAGTATTATTAATTGTTATAACTGCGCCTTTTACCGCTTTTTCCAAGGAAACAAACACCCTCAGTGACGTCAGAAACGCCGTTGAGGGTGTAATTTCATACAAATGTACCACAGAAAACGCCGCGTCGTTTACCGAGCTGCTCGACAGGCTCAGCGAGCACGCTGGCACATATTCAGCCGACTGGTATTATATAGCGTTCGCTCAGTATGGTTTAGATTGCGAAAACCAAAAGAGTATTGACGTGCTTAAGAAAAAGGTGGATGAGTTTTATTCGGGCGATCTCGCGAAAGTTAAAGTAACCGATATGCAGCGTGTCGCTCTGGCTCTGAGCTCCTGCGATGTAGACATAACCGATGTGAACGGTCACAACCTGCTCGCTGACGCCACATATAACCGAGCCGCGGTAAAACCGATAAACAGTCAGGGTGTTAACTCAGTAGCTTACGCTCTGCTTCTGCTTGATTATCAGAACTATACCGTCCCCGACAACGCTCTGACTACACGCGAAAAAATGATTGAGCTTATTTTAAAAGCCGAGCTTGAAAACGGCGGCTTCGCGCTGTTCGGCAAGAATCCCGATGTCGATATGACCTCAATAGCGGTTCAGGCGCTCGCTCCGTATAAGGACAGGGAGGATGTCAGAAAAGCTATAGATAAATGCGTTGATATTCTGTCTTCGGGTCAGGACTCAACAGGCGGATATAAGTCATTCAGCAACGAAATCTCGTGCGAAAGTACCGCGCAGGTGGTTTTGTGTTTGTCTTCGATAGGTATAAATCCCGCGTCTGACAGCCGTTTTATCAAGAACGGCAACTCGGTTCTGGACGGGCTTATGGTTTTTAATCTGAGCGACGGTTCTTTCAGCCATTTTAAAGACGGCAAGTCCGATAATATGGCTACCTATCAGGCGCTCTGCGCTCTGGTGGGAGCGTATCGTTACCTCAACGGTTATAAGCCGTTTTACAGTATAGGTAATAATACGAAGAAAACCGTAGTTGAGATTCATAACCAAAAAGCAAAAACAAAGAACAAGACAATAACCAAAGACGCTGACAAAAAGAAAGCTACTTCTGTTGTATCTTCATCAAAAACAAAGTCCAATAATTCTTCTGCTGTTCAGTCGACAGAAAAGCCTACAGACAAGGTTGAATTTGTCACTAAACCAACATCAACAGCCCCGACAATAAAAGAATCAACCGCGGCTCCAACAATCGACCAAGAAGAAAATATAACTTCTGATAATTCTATTAAAGAAAATAAAAAGAATAAAATAACAGTTAAAGAATATACGCCTCTTTATATAAATTTTGCTGTTTTTTCACTTGCGTATATCGCTTTGTTCGTTATCAAAAGGAGGAAAAGATGAAACGCTATATTATTATCCTCCTTATAATCCTCTCCTTTTCAGGGTGTTCAATTAAATCCGCAGATGAATACTACGGCTCCGCCGAACCCAAGGGGAAATACAAGGCGGTTATCTCAATTTCCTGTGAAACAGCTGTAAAATATAAAAACTCTAAACGGAAAAAGTCCGTAATACTGAAGGAATATAATACTTTCTTTAACAAAAAGGAAACTGTATTTGACGTGCTCAAACGTGTCTGTAAAGAAAAGAAAATCCAGTTTGAACACGAAGGCTCGGGTTCATCGGTATATATAAAAGGCATTGATTATCTGTATGAGTTTGACTGCGGCGACTTGTCGGGCTGGGAATACTCGGTCAACGATAAGTTCCCGAACGTCGGCTGCAACGCTTATACGCTCAAAGACGGCGACAATATAAAATGGCTCTATACCTGCGACCTCGGCTCGGATATAGGCAACGAATATAAGGGGGACAAAAATGATTAAAAATCTGCACCCCCTGACGCTTTTTGCCTACTTCTTTTTCGTAATTTTTATAGCTGTGTTTTCGTTTAACCCTCTGTTCCTTCTAAGTTCTTTGTTTGGAGCTTTGTTATTTCTCTTTACAATCGAAGGAACAAAAGCGATAAAAATGCTTGTGTTCTACGTAATAGCTATTATAATAATATCCCTGTCTAACCCGCTGTTTTCCCACAACGGCGCTACAATACTGTTCTTTATAAACGACAGCAGAATCACCCTTGAGGCTTTTATATACGGCGTTGCGGCTTCGGTTATGATAGTCTCGGTAATCGTCTGGTTTAACTGTTTTAACAAGGTCTTTGACAGCGAAAGGATTATATATTTAATCGGGCGTATTTTTCCGAGGCTCGCCCTTGTTTTTTCAATGGTGCTGCGGTTTGTACCGCGTATCATCTCTGAGTTCAAGAGCATTAACAACGCTCAGAAATCAATTAATAACAATCGCTTTAAACGCTATATAGGAGCGTTCTCGGCAGTTATTACACGCAGTATGGAAAGCTCGATAGTCACCTCTGACTCCATGTCCGCGCGCGGTTACGCGCTTAAGGGCAGGACATTCTTTCACAGATTTCGCTTTACCATTTATGACGCATTGTATACTGCTTTGTTTACAGCGTTATTTGTAATCAGCCTGCTGTGGCAGAGCGAGGTTGTTTATTATCCTTATTTTGAACTAAAGCTGAATGTATTAAATTTATTCAGCCTTACCGCGTATACGGTTCTGACGTTATTGCCGTTTATTCTCGAAGTTAAGGAGGTCTTATTATGGAAATTATCTCTGTCAAAAATCTGAGTTTCCGCTATAATAAAGCCTCTGAGAAAACGCTTGATAATATCAGCTTCAGGGTAAACAGCGGAGATTTTCTCTTAGTCATAGGGGAGAGCGGCAGCGGAAAGACAACCCTGCTCAGAACGCTCAAAAAAGAGCTGACTCCATACGGTGAACTGAAGGGCGAAATATTCTTTAAAGGAAATAAAATCGAGGAGCTTTCACAACGTGACAGCGCGTCAAAAATCGGCTTTATCTTTCAAGATCCCGACAGCCAGATTGTCACTGACAAGGTCTACAGCGAGCTCGCGTTCGGGCTTGAGAATCTCGGTGAAAAGCGTGAGGTCATAAGGGCAAAGGTGGCTGAGTTCGCTTCGTACTTCGGCTTAAAGGACAAGTTCAATCAAAACACAAACACGCTCTCGGGCGGCGAAAAACAGCTCCTTAACCTCGCCTCGGTGATGGCGATGAATCCCGAGGTTCTGATTCTTGACGAGCCCACGTCAATGCTCGACCCTATCTCGGCGCTTGATTTTGTCAATTGCGTTAAGCGGCTCAATGAGGATTTGGGCGTAACCGTAATCATCGCGGAACACCATCTGAATGAGATTTTCCCGCTCGCCGATAAGGTTTTGTACCTTGAAAACGGCGAAGTGGTAGCTCTTGATGAGCCCCGAGCGATTTGTAAGCTGTTAAAGGATAAAAGAATCGAGTATACTTTACCCGCTCCCGCGCGTGTTTTCAACAGAATGAACGGCGAGGGAGATGTTCCGCTGACCGTAAAAGAGGGCAGGGAATTTATAAATCGGAACAACACAATTGAAGTTAATAATTCTAATAAAGAAATAAAGTCGGACAGAGTACTGTATATAAAAGACCTTTGGTTCAGATACGAGCGCGGCGGTGAGGATATAATCAAAAGCTTGAACCTCAGCGTGAATAAGGGCGAGGTTTACTCTCTTGTCGGCGCTAACGGCTGCGGCAAGTCAACGCTTGTAAACCTGATTACAAACAACCTCAAACCGTATAGAGGCAAGGTTAAATGTGATTTAAAGCTTGCCGCTATGCCTCAGAATCCGCGGGACTTGTTCGTAAAAGATAAGCTGGAGGATGATTTTAAGACTATAAATAATTCTTATATAGAATTATGCGATAAGTTCCATATCACTCATCTGCTCAAAAATCACCCTTACGATTTGAGCGGAGGCGAAATCCAGCGCGCGGCTCTAGTCAAAATTCTTTTGACTGCCCCCGAGCTTATCCTGCTCGATGAGCCGACAAAGGGGCTCGACAGCTTCGCCAAAAAGGAGCTCGGCGAATTTCTGCGCTCAATTGAGGATGTTACGATTCTTTTGGTAACTCACGACTTGGAGTTTGCCGCTGAATATTCCGACAGGTGCGGACTGCTTTTTGACGGTCAGATTATGAGCGAAAATTTAACTAAGCCGTTCTTCCTTAACAACAGTTTTTATACAACCTCTGTCGTAAAGATGACCAAGGGTATAGCTGACGGCGCGGTGACCGTGGAGGACATAAAGAAAGTTGAAAGTTAAAACAGTTTTATCTTACGTTATTTCTTTAATACTCATCCCGATTGTTATCGCTTTGGGCGCGGTAATATGGGGCAAGCAGAGCTACGCCGCAATCAGCGCGGCGGTGGCAGTACTTGCCTGCGTGCCGTTTTTCCTTTCGTTTGAGAATAAAAAGAACACGAGGAGAATCGTCCTCCTCGCGGTGATGGTCGCGCTGTCTGTGGCGGGAAGAATAATTTTCGCCCCGATTCAGTTTTTTAAGCCCGTAGCCGCTATAGTGATTCTCGCGGGAATGTACTTCGGTTCGCAGTTCGGCTTTTTGACGGGAGCGCTGTCGGCGGTAGTTTCTGACTTTTATTTCGGTCAAGGTCCGTGGACTCCGTTCCAGATGTTCTCGTGGGGCATAATCGGGCTTGTGGCGGGGCTTCTGAGCAATCCGCTGATTAAAAGCAAGCTTCTGCTTATTCTGTACGGCGCTATATCGGGAGTTGTGTTCTCGCTGATAATGGACATTTGGACGGTTTTAAGCCTTGACGGCGGTGAGTTTAATATCGACAGATTCTCAGCCGCTGTCGCCACATCTCTGCCGATTATCGGCATCTATGTAATCTCTAACATCATTTTCTTATTACTCCTCAGCCCACTGTTTGGAAAGAAGATTGAGCGTTTAAAAACAAAATACGGAATATAAAAATTGGTGCCGTCCAGATTTGAACCGCACCAATTTATTATTTTACCTTGATTCTTACTGTTAAGTTTCTTATTCCGCTTTTGAATTTGGCGTTGCCCTTGGCTTTAAGCAATAGTTTAATCTTATATATTCTGTCCTTCTTCAAACCTTTCTTTACAGTTAACTTACCTGTATTTGAGTTGACTGTAATTTTTTTGTTGCCTGATTTCTTTGTGAAAGAAAGCTTGCCTTTAGCGTTTTTGATTGTCAGATATTTTGATTTTGCGAAGCTTTTGGTTTTCTTAGCGCTTGCCTTAACCGCCTTAACTTTGACTGTAATCGGGTTATTGTCGAGATTAATAGTTTTGATGGATGGGCTTACGTTTATCCACCTTTTATAGGTCTTTCCGTTATTTAGCTTTGTTGTCAAAAGCGCTTCGCCTTTGGTTTTAAGAGTGATTTTACCGTTTTTGGTTACAGCAACAACCTTAGTGTCTGACGACTTCCAATCAGTTGTGCTTTTACCGTTCACTTTTGCCTTAAAAGAGATACCCGTTTTTTCAAAGTTGAGAGCAAAATTATCAGATGTCTTGATATTCAAAACGCAGTCAAAGCCATTTTGGTCTGCAAAATAAACAGAATCGTTATTACTTTTTTTGACAAGCGTGCCTTTCCAGTTTTCGTCTGTATTTATGATAACTTTAAAGCCTATAATTGCGTTGCCTTTATAATAGCCGACTGCGTCCGAGTCAAAGCTTGTGTTCATTTTTGCGTTAACGGTTTTTAAGTTCCTGCAATTATAAAATGCTCTGCTTTTAAGGGTGGTCGAGCGTTTTATGTTAAGGGTTTTTATGGTGTCTATGTTTTTAAAAGCTTCTAGTGAAACATATTGAACATCAAGACCGTCAATAAATAGGGGCAGAGTGTAATTAGACGGGAGCTCTTTTTCTCCAACATATTCAATTAAATTGCAGCCCCATATTCCGTCGTCACCTAACGCGCTTACTGTTTTGTATGTATAATTGCCGTCAGAGCTCAGATGCAACAATTCATTATCACTAATAGAATCACCATCACCGTCATCGATATTAACAAATCCGAAATTTTCGTCTTCCCTTAAAGCTTTTACAATGTTTTTAGCGTCTTGCGCGTTAACCGTAAAAAAATATTCGTATTTATTGTTTAAACTGTTACTAACCTGTTTAACGTTTATGTTATATTGAGAAAAATAGTTTTCATCAATTATAAGCTCGCCGTTAATAACCTGTCGTGTAGCGTCAACGGTAAGCATAACTATGATATCTTCTGTTTTTGATTCAGCTGAAACATTAATTGCTGTTGGCAACAACATTAGTATTGAAAGTATAATCGCTGTCAGTTTTTTCATAGTAACCTCCTTATTTTACCTTAACTTTCAGCTTTAAAGCAACGCCGTTGACAGTTATTTTTAGCGTTGTATTGCCTTTTTTAAATCCCTTAACCGTAAGCTTTGCGGAATCCTTTGTAGAAATAATTTTTGCATATTCAGTGTTGTCATAGGCATTATCTATGCTTTTTGCTTTATTTATAACCTTTACAGTAGCGGTCTTGCCTTTTTTGACTGTTACGGTTTCTTTGCTGAGCTTGGGCTTGTCATTAACATATACTTTTGCTGTCAGACTTGTGCCGTCTTGTAAAATGAATTTTACCGAGGTTATTCCGCTTGTTAACGCGGTGAGGGTTAGTGTTGTTTTATTAATTGTCGCGATTTTGTTGGCGTTTGCGTTAACATGACCGAGTTCTTTGACAGTTTTGACGTTCCCGCCGTATACCTTAAAAGTAAATGTGCTTCCCGCCTTTAACACAACTTTTGTTTCGTTATGCGTTGGAGCATTTGGGTCGGTGTTTTCTGTTGTATCAGATTCAGTTGTTTCAGACGGTTTTGTCAGCATTTTTACGTTTTCTGACGACGAAGCTTCACTACTATCCGAAGCTTCTTCGGTAACAAAAGTACTTTCCGTTGACTCTGAAGTGCTTTCTATAGTCGGCTCAGAGTTTTTCTTCGGATAATTTTTCTTTTGAGGATTGTTAGTTTCTTTGTTAAGCTCAGTTTCGTTGACAACAGAAGTTTTTCTGTTATCTTCCGTATTGCTGTCGTTTACAAAGGAATAATCATTTTTCGTATCAAAAGCTTTGCTTGATTTTGTCTTTGATATATGGTGTTTAGCTGCAGGTGTATCGGAGTAAGTCTCGACGCTTTGGGTAGTTTCCTTACTGTTAGTATCATACATACCCGAAACCGCTACCGTTGTTATTCCTCCCAGAGCGGCTATCGCTGAGCACGCGACCGCCGCCACCTTAACGGGAACGCTCGCACCGCACACCGATGATTTAATCGACGCGATAAAAATACTGTGACGAAGTGCAGTGTCAGGTATAACCAAACACGGTTGTTTTTCAGCCTCTGAAATCAAAATGTGCGAGATAAGCGACATCGGCGCGGCGCCCAGCAAAAGATTGTTTTTGTCGTATGCTTCTAGACGTTTTCGTATAGCGTCGCGGGCGTAACGCAAACGGCTCTTTACAGTATTCTCGCTGACTGAAAGCGCCTCCGCGATTTCGCGTGTTGTCAGTTGTTCATAGTAAAACATCATCACGCATTCTCTTTGAGAAGGGGGAAGGTCTTTTATAATGCTGAGAATAAGAGAACGAAATTCATTATCCTCAACAGTTCGCTCTGGATTAATTTGATCTGACAAGTCTATAACATCATAGTCTTCGTCTAGACTGTAGTTTTTATGTTCGCGTGTGAGTTTATTTTTGCAATAGTTCGCCGTAACAATTTTGATCCAACTCAAAAAGAAAGCGGGGTTTTTTATAGTGTCTATTTTTTGGAGCAAGGTCAAAAGAACATCCTGAACCGCGTCCTGCGCCGTTTCGGGGTTTTGCAGCATCATTAAGCTGTAGAAATATATATATCGGCTGGCTTCGGTCACAATCTGTTCCAAAGCCTCTTCATTGCCTTTTTGAGCTCTTTCAACAAGTCTTTTGAGCTTTTTGTTATCTATCCTGTATTTTGGCTTTTCCTTTTTCAACTTTTCCACCTTCTTTCATACCCTCTATAAATAAAGACACGAAAGATATGTAAATAGTTTTATATAATACTCTTTATAATACAGCGGGCTGACTTTTTCAGCCGGCCCTTGTTAGTTCAGAAGTTTTTATTATTAGTTTTTAAGCGCCTGCATAGGAGCGGGGAGTCTTCCGCCTCGGTTGATAAACACAGAGGGGTCACCCTCTCTTACGGGCATAACGGGACCTTTACCGAGCAAGCCGCCGAAATTCAGTTCCTCGCCTGCCTTTTTACCGACAGCGGGTATCAGCCTTACTGCGGTGGTCTTTGAGTTGACCATACCGATAGCCGCCTCGTCCGCTATAATAGCCGAGATTTTCTCCGCGCTTATGTCTCCTGGAACAACTATCATATCAAGTCCGACCGAGCACACAGCCGTCATACACTCAAGCTTAGTGATGTCTAGCGTGCCGCGCTTAGCCGCCGCTATCATACCCGCGTCTTCCGAAACAGGGATGAACGCGCCCGAAAGTCCGCCTACGTGAGAAGAAGCCATCACGCCGCCCTTCTTGACAGCGTCATTGAGCAGCGCGAGCGCCGCCGTTGTGCCGTGGCATCCGCAGCTTTCAAGTCCCATTTCCTCAAGAATATACGCAACGCTGTCGCCGACAGCGGGAGTGGGAGCGAGGGAAAGGTCAACAATTCCGAACGGAACGCACAGCCTTTTTGAAGCCTGCTGAGCCACAAGCTGTCCCATTCTTGTAATCTTAAACGCGGTTTTCTTGACCATATCCGCGATTTCGTCAATGCTTTTGCCCGCGCCGTTTTTAGCGAGAGCGGCTCTTACAACGCCAGGTCCCGACACGCCCACGTTTATAACGCAGTCAGCCTCGCCGACGCCGTGGAACGCGCCCGCCATAAACGGATTGTCCTCGGGAGCGTTGCAGAAAACTACGAGCTTGGCCGCGCCGATACAGTCGCGGTCAGCGGTTCTTTCGGCAGTTTGCTTGACGATTTTACCCATCATCCTGACAGCGTCCATATTAAGCCCCGCCTTAGTCGAGCCGATGTTAACAGAGGAGCAGACCTTTTCTGTAACAGCCAGAGCCTCGGGAATACTGTCAATTACCGCGTAATCGCCAGCCGAAAAACCCTTGTGTACGAGTGCGGAGTATCCGCCGATAAAGTTTACCCCGAGAGTATCCGCGGCTTTGTCGAGAGCCTTGGCGAACTTAACAACGTTCTTGCTCTGGCAAGGAGCTGCAATCATACCGATAGGGCTTACGGAAATTCTCTTGTTAATAATAGGAATACCGTATTCTCTCTCAATATCCTCGCCTGTTTTGACTAAGTCCTGAGCATACATACAAACCTTGTCATACACCTTGGCGCTCGCCTTGTCAATATCCTCATTCATACAGTCGAGCAGAGAGATGCCCATTGTTATTGTCCTGACATCAAGGTGCTCGTTGTCTATCATATTTATAGTTTCAAGTATGTCTTTCGTTTCCAACATAACATAAACTCCTTAGATTTTGTGCATACTGTTAAAAATATCCTCGTGCATAATGTGTACCTTGGTATTTGACTGTTCGCCGACCTTTTCGAGCTTTGCGCTCAACTCGTCAAATCCGAGCGTGCTCTTGTCGATTTCTACGAGCATAATCATCGCGAACATATCCTGCAAAACGCTCTGGGTTACTTCGAGGATGTTTACGTCAACCTCAGCGCACGCCGAACTTACCTTCGACAAAATTCCTACTGAATCTTTTCCGATAACTGTTATAATAGCTTTCATAAGCTCCTCCTGTTTTTATTGCAAAATTATTTTATATATGATATATTTTTAATATAATTATTATCTAAGGTGATACTATGAAAATTCTAGCTGATATGCATATTCATTCCAATAATTCCTTCGACGCCGATAATACAGTACTTGAATTGTGCCAGAGCGCCGTAGAAAAGGGTATAAGCACAATAGCGATTACCGACCATATGGAAGCGCCCGAGATAAAGCTCGGCGACCGAAGTGTGTTCGGCGATATGGTAAAGCAGATTTCAAAATCTGTTGAAGAGGCAAAAATCGCAAACGAGCTTATGGATGATGATATAAAAGTTCTCAGAGGAATGGAGCTCGGCGAACCTATGCACGAGCCTAAGCTGACAAAAAAGGCATTGTCTATCGCTGAGTTTGATTTTATTCTCGCTTCAATTCATAATATCAGAAATACTGAGGATTTTTATTACCTCGAGTATACCGAGCGCAACGTTCCCGACTTGCTCGAGCGTTATTTTGACGAGCTGCTCGAAACAGCTGAAAACGCTGACTTCGACAGCCTCGCTCACCTGACATATCCTATGAGATATATCCTTGAAAGAACGGATATAAGACCGAACCTCGAGGATTATTATGACGTGATTGATAAAATTCTGATTGCTCTCGGAAAGCGTGAAAAAGCGCTCGAAATCAATACTTCGATGGTCGGCAGAATCGGTATAACGATGCCCGACATCAATATAATAAAACGCTTCAGAGAGCTCGGCGGAAAGTATGTCACCATAGGCTCTGACGCTCACAAGCGCGAAAATGTGGGCAACTATATTGAAGAAGGAATCGAAATCGCCCGAACCTGCGGTTTTGAGTACTTCACTGTTTTTGAAAACAGAAACCCAAACCTTGTTCAGATTTGGTATTAAAGCCTTCCCTTGGAGTTTTACTCCTGTCAATCGTCAGTAGAAAATTGCTTACCACTTACCACTGGAGCTGACTCAAAATTTTTTGAGTCAGCTCCTTATTTTATAGCTTTTTCGCTAATTCTTTTATGTAAGCTCTGAGCTGTTCCTTGGTTTCGGGATGTTTTAAACCGACCTCGATATTGGCTTCCAGTATGCCGAACTTGTTGCCAATGTCAAAACGATTGCCATCTATCTCAACAGCGGTCATACCGTCTCTTTGAGCTATAACCTTCATAGCGTCCGTGAGCTGAATCTCGTTGCCCGCTCCTGGCTTTGTATGCTCGAGAATATCAAAAATCTCGGGCGGAAGTACTACTCGGTCTGTGATTGAATACAGTGACAGCACGTCCTCGGGGCGCTGCGGCTTTTCGACCATATCAGTGCACTTAAAAACATTGTCGTGCAGCGGCTCAACCTTTAGCGAACCGTACTTGTGAATCTCGCTTTCGGGAACCTTTTTTACGCCCAAAACGCCTTTGCCGTATTCGCCGTAAACATCAATGAGCTGTTTTATCGCGGGAGTGTTGTCGCAGTCAATAACGCCGTCGCCGAATAATACCGCGAACGGTTCGTTACCCACAAACGACTTAGCTTTATAAATAGCGTGACCAAGTCCCTTCATTTCTTTCTGGCGTATAAAGGTGATGTCTGCGATATTTGCTATATCGTGAATCTGCTGATACAAGTCGTCCTTTCCCGCTTTGAGCAGAGCTTGCTCGAGCTCAGGAGAGTAGTCAAAGTGATCCGCCATCAGTGTTTTGCCGCGGTTTGTTATGATAAGAATATCTGTAATTCCCGAAGCAACGGCTTCCTCAACGATATATTGAATCGTAGGCTTGTCTACGATAGGGAACATCTCTTTAGGCATATTTTTTGTAGCGGGTAAAACTCTTGTGCCGAATCCCGCGGCGGGGATAATCGCTTTTGTTATCTTCATAGTTTCCTCCTGTTACTCTATCTTATAATCGTGGGAATAACATATATCGCGGCGTAAATCACGCCCATACTTATCGCGGGAGCAAGGTTTACTCCGCCCTTGCTTTCAATCTTCGGATTAGGATTATCCTCAGTGTCTTTGATTTTTTTAACCTGTTCTCTGCAGTGCTTGAAATACCAGCGGTTGGCGAAAATGCCGACAATAATCTGTATTCCGAGCCTGAGGGAAGAACATAACGCCATAACAAAAATCAAAATCTGATTGTTAAAGTCGAGACTCGAGAACGCTTTGAGAATAGCGGTATATCCCGAAAGATACCCTGTAGCGTCCGCGGCGCTCGTCTTAATCGCGCTTTCAAGAGCTGTATACGCCGAACTGTATTCGATGTATGTCTCAACCAATAATAAAAGTATCATAGCCGCGGCGATAATCGCGCCGAGCTTGTACATCTTTCTGTAAAGAAGATAGAAGCCGCTGAACAAGAATCCGCAAAAGCTGAATCTGCCTCTGCCAAAGGTTTTGATTCTGCTGAACACTCTCATAAAGTAGGGAGTGTTGTTGCCGACAAATTTAGCGAGCTCGCCCGCAGTCACTCCGCCCATGTCCTCCTCGGGGTTAATCCCCGCCATAGGGTCAAATGCTGAGGCGAACGGGTTTTGATTATTGTTCTGAGCCTGATTATATGTCTGGTTATTGGCTATATTTATGGGAGTTCCGCATTTTGAACAGTAAAATGTTTCTTTCGGGTTTTCAGCTCCGCATTTGGGACAGATAGTGATACCTGTGTTTTCAGCGCGTTCTTCTGCGTATTCAAAGCTTTCGCCGTGCTTGTCCTCAAAAGCGCAGTGGTTTTCAATCTCCCAGCATTCTCTGTGGTGGGGAGTACCGCATTCGGGACATACTACTATATCATCGCCGTCCTTGAACTGAACGTTACATACGGGGCAATTTAATCCGTTAAATTCCATTAATTATCTCCTGTTTGTATATATTTAGATAATTTTACCATATTTATGTAAAAAACACAATAGTTATTAATACCCAAAAACAGTTTACAATAATTAAAATCTTTGATATAATAAATCGTAATTTATGTAAATGACTAAAAATATGAATGAGGTAATTCTATGGTTCAGTTTGAAGAACTTTTATTAAGACTAGAGGGCTCAAAGGCTGATATTGACGACCTTTCCGACGCTTTGGGACTGAAGTCAATGATGTCAGAAATCGAACAGCTGGAGCTCAAAGCAACAGAGCCGGGCTTCTGGGACGATGTAGAAAAATCCCAGGCGGTTCTCCAAAAGACAGGCGCACTTAAAGGAACGGTTGAGGAGTACAACAAGCTCCAATCCCACTATGACGACGCTCACGCCCTTATTGAACTCGCGAACGAGGAAGAGGACGAGGGGCTCTATGATGAGGCTTTGAGTGAGGTTGAGGCGGTTGAGAACGAGCTTGCAAAGCAAAAGCTCAAAACTCTCCTCACGGGCGAGTATGACAAGAACAACGCTATTCTCACATTCCACGCGGGTTCAGGCGGCACAGAGGCTCAGGACTGGGCCGAGATGCTTTTCAGAATGTACACCCGCTGGGCAACAGACCACGACTTTAAGATTAAGACAGTTGACTATCTCGACGGCGATGAAGCGGGCTTAAAATCCGCCGTGCTTCTTGTTGAGGGTGAGAACGCCTACGGCTACCTCAAGAGCGAGGCGGGAGTTCACCGTTTGGTGCGTGTAAGTCCTTTCGATTCACAGGGACGCCGCCACACGAGCTTTGCTTCTCTTGAAGTTATGCCCGAAATCAATGATGATATTCACGTCGACATCAACCCCGAGGATATTAAAATGGACGTTTACCGCGCGAGCGGCGCTGGCGGTCAGAAGGTTAACAAAACCTCATCCGCCGTTCGTCTTACACATATTCCCACAGGTATTGTTGTAGCGAGCCAGGTTGAGCGCAGCCAGTACCAGAACCGTGATGTGGCTATGAAGATGCTCGTTTCAAAGCTTATGGAAATCAAAGAGCGAGAGCACCTCGACAAAATCGAGGATATTAAAGGCGTACAGAAGGAAATAACATGGGGCTCTCAGATTCGCTCCTACGTCTTTATGCCGTATACAATGGTCAAGGATCACCGCACATCCTTTGAGACAGGCAACATCGAAAAGGTTATGGACGGCGACCTCGACGGTTTTATAAACGCTTATCTTAAAGCGCTCAGCACAGGAACACTGAATAATTAATAAATTAATAAATGTACCCCTTTTTAAAGGGGTCAAAATCGCTAAGCGCTTGCGCTTCGATTTTGGGGGATTATCTTTCCTCTATCCGAACACTCCGATAGAGGATCGCTGACGCTGAACAATCCCCCGAAATCAATAGATTTCGACCCCTTTAAAAAGGGGTACTCTATTGTTGCTTTTTATAAGATTGTCTTTAAATACTCCATCAACTCGCCGTATTCCTCAAACGCGGGTAAGTCGGGATAATCCTTTTTAATCTGCTCGGTACTCTTGAACAAGAATCCGTGTTCGGCTTCCAAAATCATACCGAGGTCATTGTAGCTGTCGCCGCCAGCGATAATGTCAAAGCCTATTGATTTAAGCGCTTTAACTGTGCTGTATTTTGACTTTTCAACTCTCATTTTAAAGCCTGTAATCTCGCCGCTTTCAGCTACTTCGAGTGAATTACAGAACAGCGTGGGATAGCCGAGTTTCTTCATAAGGGGAGAGGCGAACTGTGTGAAAGTATCGCTGATAATAATAACCTGACACATCGAGCGAAGCTCGTCCAAAAACTCCTTGGCGCCCTCCAGCGGGTCGATTGTTGATATAACGTCCTGAATTTCTTTAAGACCGAGCCCGTGCTCTTTTAATATATTAAGTCTGTAGTTCATAAGCTTGTTATAATCAGGCTCGTCTCTTGTAGTTCTCTTTAATTCGGGGATACCTGTTGCGTTGGCGAAAGCAATCCAGATTTCTGGTACTACAACGCCTTCCATATCTAAACATACTATATACATATTAACAACCCTTTCGATTAATTTTGTTCCAGCGCTTCCTCAAGCGCGTAGGCGAGCTGATCGGGACATGATGTGCCTCGTCCGCCGCAGTCTATACCTTTAAGACGTTTAACGGCTTCCTCCGCGTCCATTCCTTTAACAAGTGAGCAGATTCCCTGAGTGTTTCCGGAACATCCGCCGAGAAAACTGCAGTTCTTAATTGTGTTATCATCGTCAAGCTCAATGCTTATCAAGCGTGAACATACGCCTCGCGGTGTATAAGTATATTTCATAATATTCTCCTTTTTTAAGTAGTGATAGTATATAAATCGGGTGCGGGCAGAGCCCGCCGATAACTGACAACTGATCACTGATAACTGATAACTGCCGTAGGCACTCTGGAGCGGGCGACGGAATTCGAATCCGCAACATTCAGCTTGGGAAGCTGACGCTCTACCGTTGAACTACGCCCGCGTATACAGCGTTAAAAATATAACAAATATATTTTACTCTATTAAAAGTATAGTGTCAAGAAAATTATTTGAAGATTTTTGTAGCGTTTTTTAAAACATTGTGTTATAATAACTATATATGTGTAAAAATATAGGTAAAAAAGGAATGTATATATGTCCGTAAAGATTAATCTGGGCGATTGGGGCTCGGTTTTCGCGGTTCCGTCCTGTGTTGTTGACGAGCATTTGAGGATAGCTTCACAAAACCAGCTTAAGGTGCTTTTGTTTCTGCTCAGAAATAATGATAAAAACTTTACATACAAAGAGCTTGGCGACGCTTTGAGAATCCACGAAGAAGACGTCAAGGACTGCGTAGCTTTCTGGAAAGACAGGGGAGTACTTGCCGAGGTTTCGGGTGAGCTTGTTCCCGATAAGGGTAATACACGCGGTGATACAACTGAGCCAGCGGTTGAAGAGGAAAAGCCGAAGGTTAAGGTCATTGTGTCTCGTCCTTCAAAGTCAGATATTGTTTCAGCGGCGCAGCGTGTAGCGACAGATGAGGACTTAAAGCATGTCCTCTCTGAGGTTGAGCTTGCTTTAGGAAAGCCGCTTTCAAGCGGTAATATCGCCACACTTGTAATGCTTTATGACACTTGCGGACTTCCCGCAGAGGTTATAGTGATGCTTGTTAATTATTGCGTGAGTATCGGCAAATCCAATATGCGTTCGATAGAGACAATCGGCGTCCAATGGGCTGACGACGGCATCAACAGTGTTGAAGCCGCCGATAACAAGATAATGCTCAGCAAGCAGACTAGTATGAACTGGTCGAGAATAAGCTCTGTTTTCGGTTTGAAAAATGTGGGCTCTCCCACACTTAAGCAGCTCGAGTATGCCGAGAGATGGATAGGCGAGTGGCATTTCTCCGACGAAATGCTCCGCAAGGCGTATGAAATCTGCGTGGATACCAAGGGCGAAATGAATCTCCGCTATATCAACGGCATACTCAAAAAATGGTACAGCGCGGGGATTTTCACTGTGGCTGATATAGAAAAGAAAGACACAAAGAAACCTTCTAAGTCTAAGAAAAAATCGGACGCTTCATATGATATTGAAGAATTAATGAAGATTAAATAATGTAGGGGAGCCAATCCTGCCGCTCCCAAAATTGTAGGGGAGCCGCTCCTGCCGCTCCCGATTCAGAGGTTTATTATGGGATACAGCAAAACAATAAAACGCAGGGCGGTTGAAATTATCAGCGAACGCAAGCTCACAGCGGAGAATAACGCCGAAAAACGCAGACAAAGGATTTTTGATGAAATTCCCGAGGCTGGAGAACTCGAAAAGAAAATTTCTCTCTGTGCTCTGTCTACCGCTCGCGCGCTTGTAAAAGGCGGCGACGTTCAGTCCGCTATGGAAAAACTGAAAAACGATAGCCTTGCGCTTCAAAGGGAATATGAGCTTGTTCTGAATAAAAACGGCTATACTGTATCTGATTTAGAGCCTTATTATTTTTGTTCAAAATGTAACGACAGCGGATTTCTTGAGCTCGACAACAAAACCGTAATGTGCGATTGCCTCAAAAACGCTATGACAGAAGCCGCGTGCGAGGAGCTCAACCGCTCATCTCCGCTTAAGCTCTCAACATTTGAGGATTTCAGCTTAAAATATTACAGTATGGACATCGACGACAGGTATCCGCGCTCACCTTATGAACAGATGAGCAAGATACTCAGCAACTGCAAAAAGTATGCCGAAAATTTTTCTCTTAACTCCAGCAACATCCTTATGATAGGTCCCACAGGGCTCGGCAAAACGCATCTGAGCCTCGCTATAGCCAACGAGGTTATCAAAAAGGGCTACGGGGTTATTTACGCGCCAGCTCCCAAAATTGTATCTATACTCGAAAAGGAGCAGTTCTCACGCGATAAATATTCAGACGAGAGTATGTTTTTAGATTGTGATTTGTTAATTATAGATGATTTGGGTACAGAATTCAGCACTCAGTTTTCAAAAACGGCAATTTACAATCTTTTCAATGATCGTTTGCTTTCGGGTAAACCCGTTATTATTAATACAAACTGCAAGCTCACAGAGCTTGAGGAGCTCTATACCGAGCGCTTTGTTTCGAGAATTGTCGGTGAGGCAAAGAGATTTGATTTTTTTGGAACAGATGTAAGGATTCTTAAAAAATAATCTTTATTATATAAAAAGGGGTAATCAAAATGAGTAAATTCTTTCCTGCTGATATTCTTTTGCCAAAAGAGAATATCGACAAATGGGCGGTAGTAGCTTGTGACCAATACACGTCCGAGCCCGAGTACTGGGACGACGTTGAGCGTATTGTCGGCGACAAGCCCTCCGCTCTCAATATCATTCTTCCTGAGGTTTTTCTAAAGAAGGATAATTCCAGACGTGTTGAAAAAATAAACAAAACAATGGAGGAATACTTAGAGACAGATGTATTTGAGCTTCATGAGAACTCAATGGTTTATGTTGAGCGTCAGTCGAACGGCACTATAAGAAAGGGAATAGTAGGCGTAATTGATCTTGAGGATTACGATTATACTCAGGGTTCACACGCTCTCATCAGAGCTACTGAACAGACTGTTGTCGACAGGCTTCCTCCGCGTATTGAAATCCGCAAAAACGCTCCTCTTGAAATGCCGCATATTCTTCTGCTTATCGACGACCCGAAGCGCAGTGTTATTGAACCTCTAAAGAACAAGAAGTATGATTTTACCGAGGCTTATAACTTCGAGCTTATGAAGCATGGCGGCAACATCAAAGGCTGGTTCATTGACGATAACAATATCAGAGGTGTTCAGAATGCTCTCGATAAACTTATTGAGGGCAAGGACGACCCGATGCTCTTCGCGGTAGGCGACGGCAACCATTCTTTGGCTACAGCGAAAGAGTGTTATGAACTCTCTAAGAATCCTCTCGCTCGCTACGCTTTGGTTGAGATAGTAAATATCCACGATGAGAGTATTCAGTTTGAGCCTATTTATCGCGTTTTGTTCAATGTAGATGAGCGTGATTTTATTGAAAAGTTTGAGGAATATACCAACGAACACGGCGACGGAAAATATCAGATGTTCAACTTCATCGCCCATGGAGCCGCGGGCAGCGTTTATGTACGTTCAACCGCCAAGCTGCCAATCGGTACACTCCAGAACTTTATCGACATCTATGCCGAAGATCATCCCAAAATGAGTGTTGATTATATCCACGGCGCGGATGTTGTAGCGACCCTCAGCAAGAGCAAGGGCACGCTCGGTTTCATCTTTGACGGTATGTCTAAGTCAGAGCTGTTCCCCGCAATCAGAGCTGACGGCTCGCTGCCGCGCAAGACTTTTTCGATGGGTCACGCCGAGGACAAGCGTTTCTACATTGAGGCGAGAAAGATTAAATAATAATTTTGAGCTGGCTTTCGAGTCAGCTCTGTTATTGCTCGTAGGTGGTTTTATGTTTTTGAAAAGGAAAAGGTGTTATTTATCAATCGTATCATTTTTATTGATGATTACGGTTGTAGTTAGCTGCGCCTTTTTGCCTGTGTCCGCTAAAACCACTTCGGTTTTTAACCGCGGAATTGTCCGTCACCTCGGCACATATACTCCGAAGAAAGGCGATATTGTTTTCTTTTCATACAATAACGACGGTACACAGGACCACGTCGGAATAGTATATTCCGTTAAAGGCAAAAAAATGGTTACGATTGAGGGCAACTATGGCGGCGGAGGCTATTATAATACTCGTGTTACCAAGGTCAAGAGGACGCTATCTTATCCTGTTTCAAATTTTATCAGTGTAAGAGATTTAGTTTCAGACGCCAAGGCTAAAAAAATAGCGAATATCGCGTATAAAGAAATTGGAAACTACGGCAATAAGTATTGGAGCAACAAGATTTCAAATCCGCTCAAAGCTGCTGACGAATGGTGCGCTATGTTTTCGGGCTGGTGTCTTCTGAAAGCTAAGCTTAATCCGTCTGATTTCGCTTTTTTTGTCGGTTGTCCTTACTGGGTAGGCGGCGCTATGAACATTGACCCCGGTATGGTCGGCAAAGCCAAATTCAAGCATATATGGAGAAAAAATACATATACACCGTTTGTAGGCGATGTAGTATTTTTTAAGAAAAACGCGGGCATTATAACCGAAGTAAAAAAGAAGGATTTAAAGATAGTTTGCGGCTCTGTTAAAAATAATAAGCCCGAAATCGTCAAGCGGACACTTAAAAACTATAAAAAGAATACTGATATAAAAGGCTATACCGATTCGTTGAGGATGACAAATTCAAAAACAGGCGGACAGCTTATCGCTCAACAAGCTTTGTCGGCGGTTGGTAAAAACGCTAAAAAACTGCTCAATTCTATTGAAGTAACGTCAGAAAGCTTTTCTCAGCGCAACATCAATCAGGTGTACAAGCGTTTTATCGCTTACGCGTTTGAGCAGGCTGGTTATAATCCCGTTCAGACAGGCTGGGATTGTCACGCGGGCGAAACCGCGGCTACAACAACGGACTGGATAGTCAGAGCAAAGTTTATAAAATCTCTTGTAAATAATGATTTCGGAAAAAGATAAAGAATGGATACTTTTCGAATCCCATAAGAATAAAAACAGATACCCAAGATTGGGTATCTGTTTTTAATGACTGAGGAATAGTACGTTTCATAATCTCAGAGGTTCATATCGTTAGAGACAACGTGTATCATAGCTAAAATACACATCTTCGCTACGGCGGGCAAACGGTCACACAGAACCGTTTGCTATTCCCGCCTTTCGAATCCCTATTTTGCCAAAACAAAAAGGGCTCTAATGAGCCCTTTGTTTTGGCTGAGGAATAGTACGTTTCATAATCTCAGAGGTTCATATCGTTAGAGACAACGTGTATCGTAGCTAAAATACACATCTTCGCTACGGCGGGCAAACGGTCACACAGGACCGTTTGCTTTGTCCGCCTTTCGAATCCCTA
>JAHLAX010000218.1 GCA_020625875.1 bacterium
AGGGACGCGAAGCTGGAGAACATCGGGCTGTGGATCAAGGACCTGAGGGCCGAGGCGGCTGCCATCAAGGCGGAGATCGCTTCCCAGCAGGAACGCGCGAAGGCAGCGGAGCGAAAAGCGGAGCGGCTGGAGGGGTATCTCGAGGCCGTGCTTGCAGGGAACAAGTTCAGCACGCCGCGCGTATCCGTCAGCTGGCGGACCAGCAAGGCGGTCGTGTTCGAGGACGGGGACGAGGCGGCGTTCTGCGCGGCGCATCCGGAGTATACGGTCACGAAGACCGAGGTCAAGCCGGACAAGAAGGCCATCACGGCAGACCTGAAGGCCGGCGCGGAGATCCCAGGGGCATATCTCGAGGAGCGCCTGAACATGAGCATCAAGTGAGAGTTTACCCACACTAAACATTTCGAGGAGGCAGAAAAATGGCAGTTTTAACCATGATCATCGGACAGAGCGGAACGGGGAAGAGCACGTCTCTCCGATCGTTCAACGGAAACGAGATCGCGGTCATTAACGTATCCGGCAAGGCGCTGCCCTTCCGGAATTCGATGAAGACGATGAATTCCGACAACTATCAGGAGATCATCGCGGCGATCCGGGCGACAGACAAGAACATCATCGTGATCGATGACGCGAGCTACCTGATGGTAGACGAGTTCATGAATACGGCGGATCAGAAGGGATACGAGAAGTTCACCCTGATGGCAAAGAACTTTTTCGTCCTCTGCCGGCTGTGCGCGATGCTCCCGATGGAGAAGCGCGTGTACTTCCTCGGGCACCTCGACGTCGACCAGGCGGGGCGCGAGAAGTTCAAAACGATCGGACGGCTGCTGGACGAAAAGGTCACGCTCGAGGGCCTGTTCCCGATCGTGCTGAAGACGGTCGTGAATGAAGACGGCTACTGGTTCAGCACGAAGAACAACGGATCCGACACCGTTAAGTCTCCCATGGGCATGTTTGAGGAAGATCTGATCCCGAATGACCTGAAAGAGGTCGACCAGGCTATCTGCAATTACTACGGAATCGAATAGGAGGATTCAAACAATGAAGAAGATCAACGGTTTTGAGAACGTACAGGCAACCGGAGAAACCCAGCGTCCTGTCCCTGGCGGATATGTGGTGATCATCACGAAAGTCGAGGACAATCCCGACAAGGAATATCTCTGCGTGGAGTTCGACATCGCAGAAGGCGACTATGCCGGATACTGCTCTGAAGTCTTCGGCCGCTTCGGCAACTGGCCGGCGCTCGGGCGGACCTACCGCTCCTACAAAGAGAAGGCTCTCGGCATGTTCAAGAGCTTCACGAAGGCCATCGAGGACAGCCCGGAGAACAACGGTTACAAGTGGGACTGGAACGAGCAGGATCTCCTCGGCAAGGAGTTCGGAGCGATCCTCGGGATCGAGGAGTACGAAGGCAACGACGGCTCTGTCAGAGAAGGCCTGAAGCTCGCGCGGTGCGTGCCGACAGGGAAGATCCACTCGGGAGAGTTTAAGATCCCGGAGCCGAAGAGGCTCGAGCGCGGAGGCGGATCGTTCACCGACCTCGGGAACGTGAGCGTTCCGTTCGAGCTGTGAGGCGCGACCTCGACAGGATCCGCTCGGCTGTCA
>JAHLAX010000120.1 GCA_020625875.1 bacterium
GAGTCAACTACTCGGTAATTGAATTACCGAGCTTGTGAGACAGATCATAGATCCGGACCACAACTTACTCAGATACAGCGCGGGCGCATTGTGTCCGATTTTCAGTACAATGTGGAGCCGCACCAATGGGTGAGCAGTTACTGTAGTGAGTTGCCATACTACAGAGGGAGATATTTCTCTTTTTTTTATAATTCCGGCGTGATACCGGCAGATTTCAATATGTTCAGTCCTATCGCGAGAATATTCTTACTTGCGTTGTAATCACGTATATGATGTGTACCGCAGTTCGGACATATCCAGTCTTCTATGCCGAGTTTGATGTGTTTTTCTCCGGAACAGATATATCCGCATTCTGAGCAGGTCTGCGTAGTGTTCTTTGGATTTACTTTCAAGAAGCTTTTTCCGCGTTTCTCCGCAGTCCAGCTCAGCTTTTGAAGAAACTCGCTCCAGGATACGTCGGTTATCGCATACGCAAGCTTGTGATTTTTCAGAAGATTCTTTACTTTCAGATCTTCCGCAAAGATATAGTCGTGGCTTTTGACTAAATCATTTGCGGTATTCCAATGAAAGTCAGATCTTCTTCTTGCGATCTTCTTCTGTAATGCGGATACCTTCTTCTTCTGTTTCTGATAGTTCTTACTGTCATAGAAGTTTCTGCCTTCCTTCTCTGCACGATTTCGTTTCAAAGACAGTTTTCGCTGCTCTTTTGCAAGCTTATCCTTCAGAGAACGCCCGAACTTCGGATTGTCGATCTGTGTTCCGTCAGAACAGTAAAGAAAGTTCGTAAGGTTCAGATCGATTCCGCAGGCAGTATGTGTTTCAGGAAAGACTTCATAGAATGGGGTGTCTGACGCAAGGCTTAACGATACATAGCATCTTCCGATGTTATCGATCGAAATACGGCAGGTTCCGATACGCACATCGTCCGGAAAGTTAAAAAGAGCTTCTATTTCTTTTTTCGAACACTTGAAGCGAATTTTTCCCAGGACAGGAAGATTGATGTGGTTTTTGTCAAGAAAGCGAATCGAGCCGTCGTATAATCCTTTTGAATTCGGTTTTCTGGAAAGCTGATAATGATTACTTGTCTGATAGGAATAAGTTCCGTCCTTCTTATGAAAAGTCGGAATTCCGGCATTTGGATATTTACGAAACTTCTTCCAGGCATTTGCGTAATTGCGTTTAACGTTGCCGATCATATCCGAGTCAATACCTTTTTCCGCCAGAAACGGGATCGCGTTCACAATGTTCTTTGCGGAAGAATACGCTGTTTCAAGGTAATCGATTCGATCCTGCACAGGCTTTAGATATGTAGCAGTCTTTCTGAGACGATACAGTTCTTCACTCACAGCCACAAGACGGTTATACACAAAACGGGCAGAAGAACCGTTTTGCCGAATGATTTGTTTCTGCCGATTGGATGGATAGATCGTAAGGATAATGCCTCTGTGAAAGAAAAGCTCAGACATCGTTTTCATAATCTATGATATGAAACGAGGTTAAAATCATATGAAAAAACGGCGCAATTCCTCTCGGTAATTAAATTACCGAGAATCCTTGCGCGTTAATCTGGAAGTATATGAAAGAGTCCCTTTCTTCTTATGGAAGCGAGGTTTCTTTCCTTTTCCTTTAAAAAACCGGTCATATGCTTCTCCAAGGCATTCAACTGAGAATCGTAAGCTTGTTGAATC
>JAHLAX010000150.1 GCA_020625875.1 bacterium
CCCTGCGGCAAATGTTATCAGGCATTACGACGTGTGCAGAAAGGATTGTCCGGGCGCGGTCGGTTGGATACCGAGATATGGAGATTCTACATGGACGAAGTTCAAGGCGGCAGTTTTGGGCAAATCGGCGACTGTGACGGCAAATACGACCACTACAGAAAAAACGAAAGTCAACACGCCGATCTATCGAGTGCGCAAGTCGGCAAACGACGCGACAACACAGATCGGCGCGTACGCTGTCCTTGCAAACGCGAAAAAGCAGGCAGATTCTCATACGGGCTACAGCGTGTATGATATGAACGGAAAGCTCGTTTATTCTCCGGCGACGAAGAAAAAGACCGTCACCGAGCTTGCGCGCGAGGTGATCGCCGGCAAATGGGGCAACGGTACAGAACGAATAAAGAAGCTTAAAGCGGCAGGATATGACGCGGCAGCGGTACAAGCGGTAGTCAATAAATTAATGAGGTGATATTATGATTACAGACAGAATGCGAATCAATCACGCGGACACGGACGAAATTCCCGATTACGGCTCACTTTTTTTGCGCATGTTTGACGAAATAACGCACGTTAACGACTACTGCGGGTCGGACGAGTCCGACGTTGACAAGCTGGATTTAATCACCAACGCGGCAGTCGGGTCAACTTGCCTGTTTATCAGCGGTGATATATATATCAAGACGTTTGACGGGTGGGGAAAATTCGGAGAGGTTACGGAAAGCACAGCAAGTGCAGCAAGCACAAGCGGTCTACACCTGTCGCCGCTTGGCATTGACCGTAACACTCTTTACGGAGATGACGCAGTACCTCTCGATTACAAGCCTGATTTGCCCGAAGAAACCGCTGCAGATGAGGGTGAGGAAAGTACCCTCGAAGCGCAGAAAAGCGCCGTCACGAGCAGCACAACGGACGAGGTGAGCTTATGACAAACATGGAACTCTACGCGCTTGCAAACGCACGAAAAGGCGCAGAAGCAGCCGAGAAGCTTGACGATGTGATCTTTGCTGACGCGCAGAATCATAACGGGATTTATCGTGGTAAATTTTTGGATATCGACAACGAGGAACTTTCGCGGCGCGTACAAAACGGTTTTGAGGACTTGTACCTCGGCGACTATATCACACGCCGTATCACGACTACGCTCCCCGATGAAACGGTAAAGGCGGAAAATGTATCGCTCATGATCGCCGCATTTAACTATTACTATAATACAGGCGATACGGCACTTACGACTCCGCACATTATCCTTATTCCCCGTAATCAGGGCTTTGCGACGAAAGCAAAAATGAATGAAACAAACACAACAGAGGGCGGTTATCTCAACAGCTATATGCATCAGACCTTTCTCCCCTGTTACGCGGCAAGCCTTAAAACGGCACTCAATAATCATGTTCTTTCACACCGTACATGGCTTTCAAAATCAACCAACACCTCTACCCCGTCGATGGCAGGTGCAGGATTGACAGGCGCGGCAAATGCCGCAGAGTGGGCTACAGTTGACTTGCAGCTCATGAACGAGGTACAGGTTTATGGTACAACAGTATGGTCCAGCTCGGCTTATGATGTCGGTACGGATAACAGAAAGCTCCCTGTTTTCGACTTTATCACTCCCGTACAGTTTGGCCGCTACTTTTTCTGGTTACGTTCTGTTGTATCTTCTACTCACTTTGCGATTTGCGACGGCGTCGGCACTGCCTACTACAACTACGCGTCCCACGCGAATTACGTCCGCCCGCTGATTGTATTCGGTTAAGAGGTGATATCGTGCACGACATATATAAATGGGTAATCTCAGTAATCGG
>JAHLAX010000037.1 GCA_020625875.1 bacterium
ATTGACCCGTCGCGAAACATTGACCAAAAACTTGATATTTATATTAATAACGGAAAACTCGCCGACATCGGCGAGTTTGATGTTGCTGACAGGGTTATTGACGCACAGGGGCTGATTGCCGCCCCCGGGCTTGTCGATATGCACGTCCATCTGCGCGACCCAGGGCAGACATATAAAGAGGATATTATTAGCGGCTGCAACGCCGCAGCGGCTGGCGGAGTGACATCGCTGCTCTGTATGCCCAATACCAGCCCGACTGTCGATAACGCCGACACAATAAAATATATCCTCGACAAGGCGAAGACCGCTTCGGCTAAGGTATATGTCGCCGCGAGCATCACAAAAGGGCTCAAAAGTGAACAGGCGACCGACCTCAATGAACTTAAGGAGGCGGGCGCTATAGCGTTGAGTGACGACGGGCGACCTGTCGAGAACACCGCTATGCTGATTGACGCGATGAAAAAAGCTCCCGAGCTGGGGCTTAAAATTACAGCCCACTGCGAGAGCCTGCCAATCGCGAACGGCGGAATCATCAACGAGGGCGAGGTGTCGCGCGAGCTTGGCGTTAAGGGAATCCCCGATTCAGCCGAGGACTGCGGCACAATGCGCGAGGTGAGCTTCGCGGACGCTTTTGATGTGCCCGTTCACATCTGTCACGTCAGCACAAAAAATTCCGTAAATATGATTCGCGAGGCGAAAAAGCGCGGCGTAAAGGTGACCGCCGAGACCGCTCCTCACTATTTCAGCCTCACCGAAAACGAGCTCCTTAAGCGTGACGCGGACTATCGAATGAACCCTCCGCTCAGACGTGAGGAGGACAGACTGGCGATTATCGAGGGTTTAAAAGACGGCACTCTCGACGCAATCGCCACCGACCACGCCCCGCACGCGCCTGATGAAAAGCTCGATTTTGAAAAAGCGCCTAACGGCTCTGTGGGTATGGAAACCTCGCTGTCCGCGGGCATAACCAATCTGGTAAAAACAGCTAAGCTTTCAATAAGTGAGCTGATAAATAAAATGAGCACAGCTCCCGCAAGAATTCTGGGCATTGACGCGGGCACGCTGAAAGTCGGCGCTCCAGCCGATATTGTGCTTTTTGATATTGATGAAAAATACACCGTCGACGTCGACAAGCTCCACGGCAAAAGCAAAAACTGCCCCTTTAAGGGTAAAGAGCTGTACGGCAGGGTGAAGTATACTTTGCTTGACGGTGAGGTTGTGTATGAGGGATAGTGTGTACCCCTTTTTAAAGGGGTCAAAATTGTTACGGTTGCAAACCGTCAATTTTGGGGGATTATCTTTCCTTTCTATGAACGTTGTGATATAGAACCGCTCAACAAGTTGAGCTACATGACCCCCGCAAATCTATAGATTTGCACCCCCTTAAAAGGGGGTACAAATAAAAAATGGAGGAATATATATGTCAAAAGGTAATCTGCTTTCTGTCCGCGAGGACGTGCGGGTGCTCGACGCCACTCTGCGCGACGGCGGACTCTGCAACGACTTTTTCTTTGAGGATAAATTTGTTCACGATTTGTACCACGCCAATATCGGCGCGGGCGTAGACTATATGGAGTTCGGCTATAAGGCGAATAAGGACATTTTCAGTCCCGAAAAATTCGGCAAATGGAAGTTCTGTAACGATGACGATATTCGCGCGGTTGTAGGCGAAAACAACACGCCTATGAAAATCGCCGTTATGGCTGACGTCGGTCGCTGCGACTACAAGCGCGATATTCACCCAAAGGACGAAAGCCCGATTGATATGGTGCGCGTGGCTACTTATATCAACACAATCCCCGCCGCTATGGATATTCTTGAGCACTGCCACAAGATGGGCTACGAGACAGCGATTAACATTATGGCTATCTCAAAGGAGCGCACCGAGGACATCAGAGAAGCGCTCGATATTTTTGGTAAGAGCCCTGTCGATATTTTCTATATTGTCGACAGCTACGGAGCTTTCTATCCCGAGCAGATTCGACGCTACTCACAGCTGTATCTCGAGTACGCTGATAAGTATAATAAGCAGGTGGGCGTTCACGCTCATGATAACCAGTCTTTGGCGTTCGCCAACACAATTGACGCGCTTCAGGAGGGCGTAAGCTTCCTCGACGTGACCGCTCTGGGGCTCGGCAGAGGCGCGGGCAACTGCCGCAGCGAGCTGCTTGTGGGCTTCCTCAAAAACCCCAAATACCGCACAGAGCCGCTCTATAACCACATTGAAAAGTATTATCAGAAGTTCAAGGACGACGGTATTCTCTGGGGCTTTGACGTGCCTTATATCATCACAGGTCAGCGCAACAGTCACCCGCGTTCGGCTATCGCGTTCCAGAAGGCGCACCGTACCGACTACACCAACTTCTTTTATGAATTGATGGATATGGATTGATTTAGCAGGAAGTTTGGTTGTACCCCTTTTTAAAGGGGTGGAAATTGTTACCGCATAAAGCGGTCAATTTCCGGGGATTGCCTATCCTCAATATGAACGATTATAAAGAGGACCGCTCAACAAGTTGAGCTGCACAACCCCCAAAAATCAAAGATTTTTACCCCCTTAAAAAGGGGGACGATAAGGATAGTTTTATGGACAAATTAATTGAAAAAATAATCGAAACACAAAACCCGACAGTCGCGGGGCTTGACCCAAAGCTCGACTATGTGCCCGAGTATATAAAAGCGGAGTGCTTCGCTAAATACGGCAGAACGCTCGAGGGCGCGGCGGCGGCGCTGTTTGAGTTCAACAAAAAGCTGATTGACGCTTTATACGACATCGTTCCCGCGGTTAAGCCTCAGGCGGCATATTACGAAATGTACGGCTGGCAGGGCGTTAAGGCTCTCGCGGCTACTATAGACTACGCCAAGGCTAAGGGAATGTATGTCATCACCGACGGCAAGCGAGGCGACATCGGCGCGACAATGGAAGCCTACGCCGCGGCTCACCTCGGCACAACGGACGTCGGCGGCGACACCATAGTGGCTTTCGGAGCGGATAGTCTGACCGTAAACGGCTATCTCGGCACGGATTGCATCAAGCCGCTTTTAAGCCTGTGCAAGGATAAGGACAAGTCAATTTTTGTGCTCGCCAAAACCTCAAATCCCAGCTCGGGCGAGCTTCAGGATAAAAAGATAGGCGACAAGACCGTCTATGAGACTATGGGCGAAATGTGCGAAGGCTGGGGCTCAGACACAATCGGCAGGTACGGCTACAGCGCTGTGGGCGCGGTTGTCGGCGCTACCTATCCCGAAATGCTCAGAGAGCTCAGAGAAAAGCTGCCGCACACTTTCTTCTTAGTACCTGGCTACGGCGCGCAGGGCGGCGGAGCTGAGGACGCTAAGTACGCCTTTGACGAGAACGGTCTGGGCGCCATAGTAAACTCCAGCCGCGGCATTATGTGCGCGTGGAAAAAGCAGGACGGCAAAACCGAGGACGACTTTGCCGAAGCGGCGAGAGAAGAAGCGATCAGAATGAGAGAGGATTTGCTCAGCGTTGTTGGGGAGATAAAGTAAGTTAGCGCGCTAAGCCTTCCCTTGGGGGAAGGTGGGCAAATCGCTTGCGATTTGGTCGGAAGAGGGTCCATTTATTTAAAGGGCTTATATAGAACGTCTGATAAACAGACTATAACAAGGTCTAAACGAAGTCGGATTAAGTCAAAAGTCGATACACTGAGGTATCAATATTGATGTAATACTTACTTGCGCCTACCCTCATCCGTCAGAATCATTCTCTGCGAGAACGCTTCTGACACCTTCCCCCCGGGGGAAGGCAGAGCGATTGTATATTAATAATCGTTAAATTATTGACAACTCAGCCCTGTTGGGCTATAATATACCAGTATTAATGGTAATTTTAAACTTTTTTGAAAGGGAGTAATTAAAATGGCAAGAGTTTATAACTTTTCAGCAGGTCCCGCGGTATTGCCCGAGTCTGTTCTGAAAGAAGCAGCCGAGGAGATGCTCGACTACAAAGGCAGCGGTATGTCTGTTATGGAGATGAGCCACCGTTCAAAGTGGTTTGACGACATAATCAAAGACGCTGAAAAAGATTTAAGAGAGTTAATGAATATTCCCGACAACTATAAGGTTCTGTTTCTTCAGGGCGGCGCGAGCCTCCAGTTCGCGGCTATTCCGATGAACCTGATGAAGAACAAGGTTGCCGACTATATTGTTACAGGTCAGTGGGCTAAAAAAGCTTTCGCCGAGGCTAAGATTTACGGTCAGGCTAACAAAATCGCTACATCCGAGGATAAGACCTTCTCATACATCCCTGATTGTTCCGACCTCCCCATCAGCGAGGACGCCGACTACGTATATATCTGTGAGAACAACACAATCTACGGTACAAAGTTCCACGAGCTTCCCAACACAAAGGGCAAGATTCTCGTAGCAGACCAGAGCTCCTGCTTCCTCAGTGAGCCTGTTGATGTATCTAAGTACGGCGTGCTCTACGCGGGCGTACAGAAGAACGCCGGTCCCGCGGGCTTACAGGTTGTTATCATCCGCGAGGATTTAATCACTGATGACGTGCTCGAGGGCACACCCACAATGATGAAGTACAAGACTCAGGCAGACGCGGGTTCTCTCTATAACACACCCCCCTGCTATGACATCTATATCTGCGGCAAAATCTTTAAGTGGATTAAGGATATGGGCGGACTTGAGGAAATGAAGAAGTATAACGAAAAGAAAGCCGCTATCCTCTACGACTTCCTCGACAACAGCAAAATGTTCAAGGGCACAGTTGTAAAGAAGGACCGCTCGCTTATGAACGTTCCGTTTGTAACAGGCGACGCTGACCTCGACGCCAAGTTCGTCAAAGAGGCTACAGCCGCGGGCTTTGTTAACCTCAAGGGTCACCGCACAGTAGGCGGTATGCGCGCTTCTATCTATAACGCTATGCCTATCGAGGGCGTAGAGAAGCTCGTAGCGTTTATGAAGAAATTTGAGGAAGAGAATTCATAACTCAGCTCTTAGTTCTCAGTAATCAGTTCTCAGTTGTTCACGCGATAAAGTGAATTCAGTATCAGAAGATTGTTTCCCGAATGATGTCGGTTCAAATCCTATTAATCACTTGCTAACGATTAACTGACTACTGACAACTTAGTTAAGGTAATGCAGATAGTGTTCCTATAATACTAACTAATAAAGAAGGTAGCAATAATGTATAACGTATTAACACTCAACAAAATCTCCCCGAACGGCACTAGCCGTCTGGGCGCTGACTATAAGGTATCCGACAGCGAAACAGCTCCCCACGCGGTAATGGTTCGCTCCGCTTCTATGCACGATATGGAGATGCCCGATAGCCTGCTCGCTATTGCTCGCTGCGGCGCGGGTACCAACAATATTCCCAAGGACGTTTGCGCTGACAAGGGTATCGTTGTTTTCAACACACCGGGCGCTAACGCCAACGCTGTTAAAGAGCTCGTGCTCGCTGGTCTGCTTCTCAGCTCACGTAAGGTAGTTGAGGGCATCGAGTGGGCTAAAACTCTCAAAGGCAACGGCGACGCTGTTGGCAAAATGGCTGAAAAAGGCAAAGGTCAGTTCGTAGGTCCCGAAATCCTCGGCAAAACCCTCGGCGTAGTAGGACTCGGCGCGATTGGTATTCTCGTGGCCAACTCAGCGGCGGCTCTCGGAATGAAGGTTATCGGTTATGATCCCTTCCTCTCCGTAAACAACGCCTTAAAGCTCGACCCGTCTGTCAAGGTTTATCCTACAGTTGACGACGTAATTACTCAGAGCGACTATGTGACTATTCACGTTCCGCTTCTGCCCGATACAAAGGATTTAATCGACGCCGACGCTATCGCCAAGATGAAAGACGGTGTGCGCATCCTCAACTTCAGCCGTGATGGTCTTGTAAACTGCGCGGCAGTACTCGACGCTATCAAAAGCGGCAAAGTATCGAAGTATGTTACAGACTTCGCTACAGATGACGTGCTCGCTGAAGACGGCGTAATCTGTCTGCCTCACCTCGGCGCTTCTACTCCCGAGAGTGAAGACAACTGCGCTGTTATGGCGGCTGACCAGATTATGGAGTACCTCGAGAGAGGCAACATCGTAAACTCTGTGAACTACCCGAACGTTACTATGGCGAGATCGGGCGCTGTTCGCTATTGCGTACTGTTCAAGGGCGATATTGTAAAGGATATTACTGCGGCTGTCAGCACATTAAAAGCTGTTGAAGCTAAAACTCGCGGCGATTACGGCTACGCTATCGTAGACGCTGACGACGATTCTTCCGTCGCGGCACTTGAGGCTGTTTCGGGCGTAATCAAGGTTAGAGTTATTAAGTAAGTTAACAGTTAACAATTAACAGATAACAGTTAAAGGCGAGCTTCGGCTCGCCTTATTTTTTGAAAAACAATATTATCTATGCTCTGTATTATAACTATTATTATAACTATTGTGTTATATATATTGTTATATGTAGAAAATTTTTCTAACCCTCTGGAAAATTCTTCTATACCCTTGGAATTATTTTCTACACCCTCGGAAGACTTTTCTATCCATCTTCACCCTGACAACTAAAAAAGAGCCCTTAGGGCTCTTTTTATAATCCGTACATCTGCTCGAACATCTTGATGCCCGATTCGGTACGAAAGATATTTTGCTTTACGTTCTTGGCGAGCTCTGGGCTGATGTGGTCGTCATAGATGTTTACGAGGAAGTCAGCCTCAACCAGAATTGTGTGAACCCTGTTGTCGATTCCCTTATAAGTGTGGTGGTTGGCGATGAGGTAACAAATCTTGTCGATGAACTCCTCCTCAAAGCCCAGCTCGGTGAGGAGCTTCTCCGCCTCAGCGGGACCCTCCTGCTCCTGATGCTTGCCGTCTGCGGAGCCGTATTTTTGCTCGCTGAGTTTGATACCGATGTCGTGGGTGACGGCGGCAATCTCGAGCAGATAGAGCAAATCATCGGGCAAATGCTCGTTAATCGCCAGAGTTTTAGCGATCGTATACACCTTCATAAAGTGCTGAATTCTCTTAGCGTCGCCGCGAAAATACTCAACCATAGCGTTGATGGTTTCGACGGTCTTTTTTTTCGGCTTATTATCAAAAATCATTTTTTCATCCTCCGAATATATTTAAAAGTCTCTTGCTCGCCCTTTTCTGAGAGCATTCTCAACAGAAACTCGAGCTCGTCTGAAGTTTCAGGGTGGATTATAGCTCCGCGGTTTTTCCTGCCATTTAAAAAGTATTGGAGCGCGGTTGAGTCGGTGTAATTCTTGCCGTTGTAGATTTTGCTCGCCGCGACGCGGTCACAAAACATCTCAATCAGAAATTTCTTGGGCATTTTTACGCCCTTGTATTGCTTGTCCTCGGGGCTGTAGTCCGTCCAGTACTCAAAGTGGTGGCGGTTTCTGCCCTTGTGGTGAAGCCAAGCCTTTGAGTAGCCGTAGCTCTCGCGTTCGCCCTCGTTGGGCGAGCGGTTGCCTAGGTAGTATTTAGCCCCTGGGATGAACTCTGTGGGGCTGTATTTGCTCAGGTCGTGAAGCAGCCCGCGCATCGGAATCCCCGCTCGAAAGCAGTTGGCGATGACCTTGTGGCGGTGCTTTGTAATTGTGACAAAGTGCTTAATCGGGTGCGCCATTACTCGTTGCTCTCCGAAGTCTTGTTTGCTTTGCCTGTTATATCGTCAATCATTTCTTTTACAACATCGAGCGCCGTGTAGCCCTGAAGCGTAAGCTCGTCATAGGGGAGAATATAGGTTCTTGTCGCGAGAGCGTCAAGCTTTTTAAGCGTGTCGCTGTTGTTGAGGTATGTTTCAACATTTTTGTCCGCCACAAAAAGATATGTTGGGTTAGCCACCAGCAGCTTGTTGATGTCCACCACGTCGCTCTTTGCGCTTCCGAAAACATTGACAGAGCCCGAATACGACAGAAGCGTGGAGCACCATGTGCCGTCGTTCACGGTTTTGAGAACGCCGTTGTCGGTGTAGAGGTAGGCGATAGTGGATATGGTGTTGTCCTTTTTAGCCGCGGTCTCAACTGCCTTTAGAGTGCTCTTTATATCCTTGAACACTTTGTTGGCTTTGGCTTTGCCCGTTACGTTGCCTCCGAGCAGCTTGCCGATTTTTTCGTACAGCGACTGAAGCTGCTTCATTGTGTGCGCCTCGTCAAACTGCGCCACGGGAATGCCGCTCTTGTTGAGCTTTGAGACATCGGCTTCGTTCAGAGACGAGTCGGCAAAGACAATGTCAGCCTTTTCTTTTTTGATTTTTGTAACGGACGGGTCCTGAGCCGTGCCCATACTCGGCACAACCTTTAACCCTTTCTGGTTTACCTCGTCGCTTCTGCCGACCATTTTTACGTCATAGCCGATAGCGGAAATTATGTCGGCGAGGTTCTTGTCTAGAATAACTATATTCTTTGGTTCTTTTTCTAAGGTGATTTTGCCGATTTTTACGGGATACTCGCTTTCTTCACCGCAGGAGGTCATTATCGCGGCGGTTGAAATCAACAAAAGCGCCGCCAATATAATAGATATAGCTTTTTTAATCATCAGTAAGTCCTCCTAAAGATTCAATAAACTGCTTGGCGCAGCGGGGCGAGCGACCTCCGCGCCCCAGAGCGAAGCGCTCAGCGAGCTCAGAGAGCTTGTGACTGTCCATATTTATGCCCGCCTTGTCAGCCAGAGCGAAGACAATTTCGAGGTATTCCTTTTTGTCGGGATTGCCGAAGCATACCGACAGCCCGAAGCGGTCCGAAAGAGACAAGGTTTCCTGCATATTGTCGCGGCGGTGGATGTCGTCGGTGTCTCTGTCCTGCCAGCTTTCTTTTATAAGGTGGCGGCGGTTGGATGTCGCGTAAATCAGCGCGTTGTCGGGACGAGCCGCCAAGCCGCCTTCGAGCACGGCTTTTAAAGAGGTGTAGCTCTTGTCCTGGCGCTGGAACGAAAGGTCATCAATAAATATGATAAACTTCATCGGCAGTGAAGCGATTTTATCAACCAGAAGCGGAAAATCCGAGAGCTGTTCCTTTGGCATTTCAACAATCCTCAGCCCTCTGTCGCGATAGGCGTTGCCGATAGCCTTGACGGTTGAGCTCTTGCCTGTGCCCATATCGCCGTAGAGCAGACAGTTGTTGCAGCTTTTTCCGTCGAGAAAGGCGAGGGTGTTGTCGAGCACCTTGTTCCTCGGGCGTTCATATCCGATGAATGAACTCAGCTCAATCTTGTCGGGATGCTCAACGGGACATATTTTACCTCCGCGCCATACAAACGCCTTGTAGCGCGCGAACATACCGCAGCCGTTGCTCCTGTAGAACGAGGCGAGTGCTTTGAGCTGTGCGCCGTCTGTACCGAAAGCTTCAGCAGGCTCGCCGAGCTCCCAGCGGGGGAGAGCGGCGGCGATTTCGCGAATATCGTCTATGTATTTATATTCATTTATAATGTCGTCTGCTTTAAGCTCACATAGGCTGAGGATAGCCCCGCGGTCATAAGCTACTGCGTTCCTGATACTCTCGGGCAGCGCTTCGTGGTTGCCAGCGGCAGCGGCGAGAGAAAAGCTGTTTTCATCAAAAAGCGCCGTCTCGGTTATCGCGTAAGCCAATTTATCGCTAACACCGCGCTCAGACAATAGCGAGTAAAACTCGCCGTAAGCGCTGAGAAAACGCTCGGGTTCAGCCTCTGTGCTGCCGAGCAGGTTCATATAGCCCTTGATTATACTGCGCTCGAGAATCCCGCGGTATACTGACAGCGAGCTCATCATCAGGTACGCCTTATATGTTTTGGTCATATTATCATCTTCCGATAAATATATTACTCTTTATTTTACTATTTTTAGAGCATTTCGTCAATATATGGGGCAGCTTCCGCCTTATAAAAAATTTTAAAAAAATTGCAAAAAAAGCTTGCATTTTTAAATCAATGGTGCTATAATAATCTAGTCGTTCAGGAAAAGGCGCAAACTTCAGTTCACAAGGGAACAATTCCCGCGAGAACCGATGTTAGCTAAAAACCGATTTTTGAACGTAATAAAAAAGTTGGTGTCGATGACGCAGGGGGTCCACCCGTTCCCATACCGAACACGGAAGTTAAGCCCTGTAGTGCCGAAAATAGTTGGCTGGCGA
>JAHLAX010000087.1 GCA_020625875.1 bacterium
AAGTTGCGCTCCACGAAACCGGCGTTGTGCTTGAACGCAACGCAATCAATGAAATCCGTTTCGTCACCGAAATCGCGGTTGCAGGCGATGGTGAACATCGCAATTTGCGTGTCGTTCTTCGCGGTGCGGGTTTCGATGTCCCGCACCAAGCGTCCCTGGCCGATAAACTTATTCAGCATCCTCTTCACCTCCCATCAGAGCCTCAAGGATCTGGTCGTGCTGGTAGCTCGGAACAACTGCGAAGATCCGCTTCAACAGGGACAGAACCATGATGACGGTTTCCTTGTCCTCGTTCTGGACAAGCTGCATGATGTAATCAAGTAACATTTTCTCTCCTCCTAAAAACGATTGTGTCCACCTCACGGGTGATGGTGTGCGTGATGCCGTTGTCGTTGGTGTAGCTGTGCTTGACCTTCCGGGTGATGTGCTGGCCCTCAACGAGCCGCCTGTGTGCCTCTTTGGGGTTGAATCCGCAGCTCCCGCAGTTGTGCTTGGAGCAAATGATGTTCGTGTTGCCGCCGCAGGGATATTCCATTACCCGCCCTCCTTAATGCAATCAAGGCACAAGACCTTGCCGAATTTGTTCATGCTTCTCTCAGCATGGGCGCGTAGGCTGACGGGTTTCCCGTTGCTGTCGTTGTACGGGAGCAGGCCCTTGCCGCATTTCGCGCAGATGAATCCGTTGGGCCTCGGTTCTGTCGGCCTCGGTGCAATCGGCTCTGCCGGTTTCTGCCTCATCTCAAAGACGGGTTTGCCGTCACGGAGAATGATCAGGCCGCTGATGTTCTCCTTGTCATCGTACTCAATCGCGCCGACCTCAAAGCGGTCGTTGCAGAAATACTTGCCGTTGCGCTCTTCAATCTCGCAATCGCTTGACTTGATCCAGATGAACGGAGCCGTATACAACTCCCTGCCGATTCCGTGCTTGAAGCCTGCTCGTTTGAACGCATCCGAAGCGCGGCCCTTCTCAGCTTCGGTGTTCGATTCTGTACCAGCGTCCCATTTCCAGACCCATTTGCCAAGTTCATCGTTTGGCGCGTAGTTGATGCCGATGCCGCCGTACAAAACGCCATCCACCAGTTTGAAATCGTTCTCCCAGTTCTCAGGGCCAACGGTTTCGTCCAAGATGTTCGCGTCCGTTCTCGCGGTCTTGTAGAGCAACAGAGACAGGCCCTTGCCGGTCTTGGAGATCTGCGAGATGCGGCATTCAATTTCGTCTGCCCTTAACAGGCGAAACATATTCATGTGTTGTCCTCCATTTCTAACGGGCAGTTGCTCCCGACATACTTGGTCGGATATTCAGATACAGCGCCCGTCAAGCTGCATCGTCTGCTTGCTTCGCGGTAGAAAAAGCATTGTAGGCAACAGATGTCAGCGTTGCCTTTGAAGTCCACGGGGAAAGATGCGATTACTGTCGCTTTCCCCGTGATGTAAGATGCCACGCCGCTGTCAAACCTCATCCTCGTCCTCGTCTTCCCCCAGCATCCACCACGGATAGCCGGTGTCCATCGCGCTCTGGATCAGCGGATCGTTAGGTATGTTTTCCATGTTCGTCACCTCGGAAGATAGTACCGGGAAACCTTGCTCGTCTTGCCGTAGCGGTTCGGCACTTCCACGATTTCGTCCAGAATCGCAATACCGTAGATGTGGCGAAGCTTCCAGATTGCCGCCGCCAAGCGGGTGATGCCGTAGTCCTCGGTTGCGGTCTTCTGCGTAATCTCCCCAAGAAAAAACAGGTGGGAGAGAATGATGCGGGTTTGTTCGTGTTCCTTGTGCTTGTGCAGAAACTCAACGATCTTTTCCGTGTTCGTCATGATCCGCACCTCGCTTTGTAGATGTCTCCGAAAAAGAGGAGCATCAGGGCAGACAAGACAACAAGCGTGAAAATATCGTTGCTGACCATCAAGGCCAGAGCCATGCCGAAGATGTATATCATGATGCCGACACCTCCAAAACGACAATA
>JAHLAX010000114.1 GCA_020625875.1 bacterium
AAAATGCCCGTAATAAGCGCAGATAGCGCACCACTGCCGATAAAGGCAATGATTACAGGAATCCATTTATCCATTTTGATTTTCCTTTCTGCAATTACTTGGACACTACCTCGGTATATCGATCGAGCGAGGTAATCCATGCTTCAGAGCCTTTAAACTCGATTTTGTACCAATAGGGGCTAGTTTCCTCTTGCTTAATAAGTTTAAATTCTTCTGTCGAATGTGCGATACCGATCGCGGGATGCCCCGTTCCATTTCCGTTTCTAACGTAAACGCTTTTATCGTATTTTTTCACGTTACCAACAATTCGACAATTTCCCTTAACTCTTACGTACTTACCAGTCGGCTCAGGCGTAGGAGGAGTTGGGCTTGGCGGATCAATCGGCTGATAAGGCTCGAATGCCGGAAGTCTGCCAAATTTGTTGAATACGGTCGTTCTTGAAAGCTTGTTCGTTACTACGCCAACGTCTCTTCCTTGACACTCTACGATAATATCGTTCCCAATGTACATTCCGACATGCGTTGCTTTCTTTCCATTGTGCATGAAACAAAAGTCTCCGCGCTTTACATCTTTCTTTTCGATTTTCTTGCATTTACCGTAAATACCATTAGCAGAAATATCAGTTTTGAATACGCCGACCTGTTTACCAGCCCAGTATTGTAAGCCGCTGCAATCGAAAGCTAAAATGGGATTAACTCCAGCTTTTTTTCTCTTTTCATAGAGACGTTCACAACGGGCAATATTCTGAGCCTTTGTGTATTTGACTTCGCCGGTCTTAGAATCCTTCGTAAGGGTTTCTCTACGATTCATGTACTCGAGTCGCTGTTTGTCCGTCATACCAGACAGATTTTCACCGTTTCCGCCGTAGACGTAAATTCCCTTGCTAACCTGACCGCTAATCAATTCTATATAAGTAGTTAAAATATCACCCATCGTTTTCCTCTTCTATCTCTATAGGTTCATTTGTTTCTTCATAAGTGTATCGACACGGGACTACATCGATCGCGTTTTCATAAACTATTCCGGTTTCGATTTGCTTTATCTTCATTCCGATGTCTGAAAAATGAAGAACTCGTTCACCGTTTTCAATAATCTCTTCAATAATCATGATTTATTCCTCGATATACGTATAAGTTGACGATGACGGATAGTTCGTTGCTCCCGTGTATGCTGACAGCTTTCCGCTCGGAACGTAGATTTTACAATCTGTTGGGAGACTAGTCCAAGCGTTGCTATTTGCAACCGAGGGTGGAGTTGATCTCTTGAAATGAATTTCCTTGAGCGCCGTGCAACCCGTAAAAGCTGATGCAGCAATAGATGTTATAGACGAAGGTATAACAATTTTAGAGAGAGAAAGAGCCGTCCCCAAAAAAGTTGAAGTTAGACTTGTTTGGCCTGACGGAATAGCAAATCTTTTTAACGAATAACAGTTTCTAAATATATAATTTCCGCCCATTACATTGTCAACTGTCGATTTCGGTACCGATATGCGTTTTAAAGAGTAGCATGCGTCTAAAACTGATGCTCCTTTGATATATGCTCCTGGCGGTATAACGATCGCCTTTAAGCTAGAGCAGTTTACAAACATATTAGCGCTTAATCTAAAATAATCGATGCCGTATGCTTTTCGTGGAAT
>JAHLAX010000112.1 GCA_020625875.1 bacterium
AAAATTATTAAAAATATGCTCATTTTGGCTTACGCTTCTTGTGCTGGTAATCTTGCGGCGAATATCGCCAAGGACTGCGACCATCCGCTTGTTGGTGGCTACACGGGGCGCGGTTTGCTCATTCCGTTGAGCAACACCTTAACCTTCGCCGTTGACGCATCCAACCCCCGTATCATCACGGGCATCACGATGGCAGTGGGCGACAAATTGGCGGTCATCGACAACGTTTGGCCTTCGGCTTTCACTGACAGCGTGACGCAATCGAACGCCGATGCGGGCAGGTTGCAATACAACAAGGGTTTCACTTTCCGTATCCCGTTGCGTGGTGCTGGCGTGTCAAAGGACATCGTGGAGCCGTTGGCAGACGCTCCGCTGGGTTATCTGGCTGTCCTTGAAAAGAAAGACCGTGTTGGCGATGGCTCGTATGAGGTTGTCGGCTACGGTCAAGGTCTGACCGTCAACCCAGACGGCATCGTGCGTAACGAGAACGAGAACGGCGGCGACATCGTGGTGACGATGAGCTGCCAGGAGCAATTCTTCGAGGTGACGCTGTTCGACACCGACTATGCAACCACCAAGGCGGCATTCGAGGCGTTGATGGCTCAATCGTTCTAACCATGCGAGCAGCGTTGTTTCTTCATATTTTTTTGTTGGCGGCGGCGGGCTTTTTGCTCGCCGTTTGCTTTTCGGGCTGCGGTTCACGGCGTGAGGTCGTCAGCCGTCAGCGTGTCGACAGCGTGGCGGTGACGGCTGTCAAGGCAGACCACGTCGCCATGGCTGCGGCGTCGTGGGAGTTCATCCGCGAAATCGTGGTGTTGCAGGCTGACAGCGTGGGAGAGTTGCGCCCCGTTCTGCGTGTCGTAGAAAGGCAGCAAGGAAAGACGGATGAAAAAATCGAAGAGAACGTGCAAAAAACCGATTCTGCGGCGTTTTCAGTGCAAAGTGAAGTAATTACAAAGGAAACGACTGAAAAGCCCTTAGAAGCGAAGAAAACGAGGTTTTGGCGAAATGCGTTTTTTTGGCTTTTCGGACTTGCGGCAATCGGTGTCGGTGTCGTACTTTTGTGGCGAAAAACATTGAAAAAATGGATATAGAGAGATTAAGGCAGCTTGCCGAGAAAACGAAGAAATGGACAAAGGTGGATAAAGAGTTTTTGTTGCCTATCCTTGCAGAGTTGGGCATCGAAGCCCCGACGAAAACCAGTTGCCCGTCGTGTTGGCGTGACGCTGCCATTCTTGCGGTCGTCAAGGTCAGCGGCAACGAGGCGAAGACGATCAACGGCTTTCGGCTGAAAGGCACGGCGGAGACACGTGGCGTGCTGTGGATGGAGCGGTTGGTTTCTCCTTCGACATTGGATGCCGATATGGTCAGATGGTTAATCGACACGGGATTTCCGCGTCACCAATACGAATTGAGCGATGAAAGTTGACAAATACACATTGTATCGTGACTTCGCAGCGGTCGAGCCTTACATCGAAGCACCGCAACTGGAAGAGTTACGCCGTGCCGCCGTGGTTGACAAATTCGGCGAAAACGGCTTTTATGATTTGACATTGGGCGGCTTGCTTGACGGCATGAACGGCGACTTTTCGGCGTTGCAGGACTGCAACGGGGAGACGGTATTCGACCGTTACCGCGTGGCGGCTTTCGGAGAGTGGATGAAAGAGTTTGTCGCCGTTGTCGACAACTTGACCTTGAAG
>JAHLAX010000038.1 GCA_020625875.1 bacterium
CGTCTTTAAAGAGGAGCTTAACGGGCTCAACGAGCTCAAACTGCAAATCCTCGGGAAGTCCGCCGACGTTATGATGAGCTTTTACGCCATCGTCGCTCTCAAGAATATCGGGATAAATTGTACCCTGAGCGAGGAACTCAATACCGTCAAGCTTTCTCGCCTCTTCCTCAAATACACGGATAAACTCAGCGCCTATGATTTTGCGCTTTTTCTCGGGTTCAGCAACACCAGCGAGCTTATCAAGGAAGCGGTCTACAGCGTCAACATAGATGAGGTTAGCGTTCATCTGGTTCTTGAAAACCTCGATAACCTGCTCGGGTTCGCCCTTGCGGAGAAGTCCGTGGTTAACGTGAACACATACGAGCTGCTGCCCTACAGCCTTGATTAAAAGCGCGGCTACAACCGAGCTGTCAACACCGCCTGAAAGCGCGAGGAGCACCTTTTTGTCACCAATCTGCTCTCTTAATTCCTTAATCTGCTCGTCAATAAAGGCATTGGCGAGTTTGGGAGTTGTGATTCTTTCCATAGTTTCTGGTCTTACATTTCCTTGCATAACTGTACCTCCATAAAAAATATACCTTATTATATCAAAGGCGGTTATTATCGTCAATGAGATTGAAGAATTATACTATTGAAATTTATATATAAATCAATTATAATAGCTTTGGTGATAAAAATGAATTATAAATACATTAATCTTAGAGAAAAACCTGAAATCAAAGAAAATGCCGCGCAGTGGTTCCAGAGCAAATGGGGAGTTCCGAAAGAAGCGTACCTTGAATGTATGAATGATTACCTGAGCGGCAACACGGAACTCGGGTGGTATCTGTGCTTTGACGGTGATAAAATCGTAGGCGGACTCGGCGTAATAGAAAACGACTTTCACGACAGAAAAGACCTCGCGCCCAATGTCTGTGCCGTATACACCGAGGAGGAATACAGGAACAGAGGTATCGCGGGAGAGCTTCTCAATATGGCTGTGGAGGACTTGAGAAGCAAGGGGATTACTCCTGTTTATCTTGTCACAGACCACACGGGCTTTTATGAGAAATACGGCTGGGAATTCTACTGTATGGCTCAGGGCGACGGCGAGGAAGAAATGACTAGATTATATATTCACAGATAAATATAACCCCGAAGTCTGCAAAAACAGATTTCGGGGTTTTTATTGCTTATTATTCCCATTCGACAGTACCAGGCGGTTTTGAAGTAATATCATAAACCACACGGTTAACGTTGGGACATTCGTTGACAATTCTATTAGAAATTCGAGCGAGAACATCATATGGTATACGCGCGAAGTCGGCTGTCATAAAGTCGTCGGTTGTTACCGCGCGGATAGCGACAAGCTGGTCATAAGTGCGGTGGTCGCCCATTACTCCTACCGTTCTGACATCAGGCAAAACTACAAAATACTGGCTGAGCTCAAGCTCTAAGCCGCTTTTAGCAACCTCGTCACGCAGAACAGCGTCGGCTTCCTGAAGAATTTTTATCTTCTTTTCGGTTATTTCGCCGATTATACGAACGCCCAAGCCAGGACCTGGGAACGGCTGACGCCATACGAGCTCCTTGGGAATTCCGAGCAGCTCCCCTACCCTTCTGACCTCGTCCTTGAACAAATCCTTTAGCGGTTCAATAACGTCGTCAAACTTAATATCATCGGGCATTTTAACCTTATTATGATGGGTTTTGATTTTGTCGGCGTCGCCTTTGCCGCTCTCAATACAGTCGGGATAGATTGTACCCTGAGCGAAGAAACCGCCGCTGCTTTCTTCCCTGATTTTATTCCAGAAAACGTTATAAAACTCGGTACCGATAATTCTGCGTTTTTCTTCAGGATCTACAGCGCCTTTGAGCTTTTTTATAAACTCCTCGCCGCAGTTAACGCGGACGAATTTCATATCGAAAAGCGACGTAAAAGTATTCTCAACAAAGTCGCCCTCGTCCTTGCGCATTAAGCCTTGGTCAACAAAAACACAGGTGAGTTGACTGCCGACAGCCTTACTAAGCAGAGCCGCGGCTACAGACGAGTCAACACCGCCCGAAAGTCCGAGAACAACGCGCTTATCGCCAATTTGGTCACGCAGAGCTTTAACCGTATTCTCGATAAAGCCCTCCATTTTCCAGTCACCTTTACATTCGCAGATGTTGAAAATAAAATTCTTTAACAGCTCGTTACCATACTCGGAATGAGTAACCTCAGGATGAAACTGAACAGCGTATATATTCTCTGAAACATTTTCCATAGAGGCTACAGGACAACTGTCGCTGTGAGCGGTCTGTTCAAAACCGTCAGGGAGCTCGACAATCCTGTCAGTGTGGCTCATCCACACAACGCTGTCGGGTATATTCTTAAATAATAAACTCGACTTTTTGTCAACCGTAAGATTGATCTTTCCATATTCGCGTGTATCACATGTTTCTACTTTGCCGCCTTTCATCCAGCAGATGAGCTGACAGCCATAGCAGATGCCTAGCACAGGGATTCCTAAGTTGAGAATCTCCCTGTCATAATGTGGAGAACTCATATCATAGACGGAATTGGGACCACCTGTAAAGATTATACCCTTATATCCCTCAGACTTAATCTCATCAAGAGGAGTTGTATAGGGCTTAATCTCGGCATAAACATTGTGGTCACGAACACGGCGGGCTATAAGCTGATTATACTGACCGCCAAAGTCGAGCACTAAGATTTTTTCATTAATCTGATTCATAATTATCTGTAAATAATATCTTCTCTCGCGGGTCCGTTGCTGACAATACCGATATGTACGCCGATTTCTTTCTCAGCGAACTCGATATATTCACGGCACTCCTTGGGTAAATCTTCGTATTTTTTAATGCCTGTAACATCGCACTTCCAGCCCTTGAGCTTTTTGAGTACAGGCTTGCATCTTTTGAGCTTGGTAGTGCTCGGGAAGTAATCTATAATCTCTCCGTCAAGCTCGTAAGCTACGCAGACAGGTATTTCATCAAGATAGCCTAAGGCGTCAATAACAGTGAAAGCTACGCTTGTAGCGCCCTGAACCTGACAACCGTAACGGCTGGCTACCAAGTCAAGCCATCCCATACGTCTTGGTCTACCAGTGGTAGCGCCGTACTCGCCGCCGTCGCCGCCGCAGTTGCGGAGCTTATTCGCTTCTTCGCCAAAGATTTCAGAAACGAACTCACCAGCGCCAACCGCGCTTGAATAAGCTTTGACTACGGTTATAACCTCTTTAATCTCATATGGCGGGATTCCCGCGCCGACAGCGCCGTAACCCGCGATAGTGTTGGATGAGGTTACCATCGGATAGATACCGAAGTCAGTGTCCTTTAAGGAGCCGAGCTGACCTTCGAGCAGAATATTTTTGCCCTCGTTGAGCGCGTTTCTGACAAACTGGAAGCTGTCGCCTACATAAGGAGCGAGAAGCTCTTTGTACTCCATAAGCTTATTGAAAATCTCATCAACAGTAATTTCTTCCTTGTTATACAGATTTTTGAGAGTAGCGTTCTTGATTTCAACAGCGTGAGCAATCTTCTCTTTGAGACTGTCGACATCGTCATAAAGCTCGTTAATCTGGAAACCGATTTTGCTGTATTTATCGGAATAGAACGGAGCGATACCGCTTTTGGTAGAGCCGAAGGATTTTTTGCCGAGGCGTTCTTCCTCATAACAGTCGAACGCTACATGATAAGGCATAACGATCTGCGCTCTGTCAGAGATGAGAACATTTGGCTTTGGCACGCCTCTATCCTCGAGCTCCTTAATCTCTTTAACAAAATTCTCTACGCTGAACGCTACGCCGTTGCCGATAATATTGGTGATATTCTGATGGAATACACCCGAGGGCAACTGGTGAAGCGCGAACTTTCCGTAATTATTTATAATGGTATGTCCCGCGTTGGCGCCGCCCTGAAAACGGATTACGACATCGCTGTCGTTAGCGAGCACATCGGTGATTTTACCCTTGCCCTCATCGCCCCAATTGGCGCCCACAATAGCTTTAACCATGGTTTTTCTCCTTAATATATGTTTTAAGATTCTTCGCTGTCGCTTAGAATTACATTTAAAAGTCGCTCAGAATGACAGCAAAAATAATATTATACGTTAATTTCTGGTTTTTCATCCTCAATAGAACTGTATCTTTCGAGCACAGGTTTGACCTCGTCGTTCAAAAAGTCCTCGGTCTGTTCTTTAGCTCTGCCTGTGTATTTTTCAGGCTGTAAAAGTTTATTGAGCTCATCGAGTGTTACTCCGAACGCGTCATCATTAGCGATACGCTCGAGCAGGTCATTCTCGCCGCCCTCTTCTTTTATAACCTTTGAAGCAGCCATAGAATGCTGACGGATTTTTTCGTGAAGAACCTGACGGTCAGCGCCGCGGTTTTTGACAGCGTCCATCATAATATTCTCGGTAGCCATAAATGGCAGCTCCTTGCGAAGTCTGCTTTCGATAACCTTTGGATAAACAACAAGTCCGTCAGCTACATTCGCATAGAGGTTGAGGATACCGTCAATCGCGAGGAATGCCTCGGGAACACTGAGGCGCTTGTTGGCGCTGTCGTCGAGCGTGCGCTCAAACCACTGAGTGGCTGTTGTAAAGTAACCGTTGAGCACATCAACCATAACATAACGGCTGAGCGAGCCTATACGCTCACTTCTCATCGGGTTGCGCTTATAAGCCATAGCGGATGAGCCAATTTGATTTTTCTCAAACGGCTCTTCAACCTCTTTAAGATGCTGAAGAAGTCTTATATCGTTCGAGAACTTAGCCGCCGATTGAGCGATTCCCGCGAGCACGTTGAGATACTGAGAATCAATTTTTCTTGAATATGTCTGTCCTGAAACGGCGTAGCAGGACTTGAAGCCCATCTTTTCGGCAATCTTTTTATCAATAGCTTTGCACTTTTCGTGGTCGCCCTCAAAAAGCTCTAAAAAGCTCGCCTGAGTACCTGTTGTGCCCTTTGAGCCGAGCAGCTTCGCCTTGGAGAGCATATACTCAACATCCTCCAAATCGAGGAGCAGCTCCTGAATCCAGAGCGTCGCGCGCTTGCCGACGGTTGTAGGCTGAGCGGGCTGAAAATGCGTAAACGCCAAAGTAGGCAGAGCCTTATATTCATCTGCGAATTTTGAAAGATTGCGGATTACTGTAATGAGCTTGTTGCGCACTACTTTTAAGCCTTCGTGCATAATAATGAGGTCTGTGTTATCACCCACATAGCAGGAAGTCGCGCCGAGGTGAATAATACCCTTTGCGTTCGGGCACTGCTGACCATAAGCGTAAACGTGGCTCATAACATCGTGACGAACAAGCTTTTCACGCTCAACAGCGACATCATAGTTAATATCGTCCTTGTGAGCCTTAAGCTCGTCAATCTGCTCCTGTGTTATCGGAAGTCCGAGCTCCATTTCAGACTCAGCGAGAGCAATCCAAAGCCTTCTCCATGTTCTGAATTTCATATCGGGAGAGAAAATATATTTCATTTCCTTGCCCGAATATCTTGATGATAACGGGCTTTCGTATACGTTTTTACTCATTACGTCTCCTCCTTTGAGGCACAATTATCTTTATTATCAAAATTCATTCCGCCGCGTTCCTTGCCTTTAAAAGTAAGCTTGGTAACGGGAGCGGGATATAACCCAGTAAAACAAGCGTCGCAGTAGCCTGTAAATTTTCCGCCGAGCATTTCATCAAGGCATCTGGCGGGCAAATAGCCGAGAGTGTCGGCGCCGCTGAGCTTGCAGATTTCGTCAACAGTATGATTAACCGCGATAAGCTCTCCGCGCGAAGGCACATCGGTTCCGTAATAGCACGGCCACAAGAAAGGCGGCGAGCTGATTCGCATATGAACTTCTTTAGCGCCAGCGTTTCTGAGCATATTGGTTATGCGGTCAATAGTAGTGCCGCGCACAATACTGTCGTCAATTACTACAACTCGCTTACCTTTTATCATATCGACAATCGGGTTGAGTTTAATCCTGACAGAATTCATACGGTCCTTTTGTGTAGGTTTAATAAAAGTTCTGCCGATGTATCCGTTTTTGACTATAGCTTTTTCGTATGGTATGCCCGACTCCTCACTGTAACCGATAGCCGCGTCTATACCAGACTCTGGAACACCGATAACCAAATCGGCTTCAACAGGGAATTCACGAGCGAGAATACGACCAGCCTGCTTGCGGGTTTCGTAAACGCTCAAACCGTCAATATAACTGTCGGTACGGGCAAAATAAATATATTCAAAAACACACAGAGATTTATTACATTTTTTCGTGGGTTTATTGCTTCGTACGCCGTTTTTATCAACAACTATGATTTCCCCGGGCTCTACATCACGCACAAACTCGGCTCCGCACGCGTCAAGCGCCGCCGATTCGCTGGCGAAGACTATTGAGTCATTGTATTTACCCATACAAAGAGGTCTGAAACCGTGGGGATCTCGAGCGGCAATAAGCTTTGTGGGGCTCATCACAAGCAGAGAATAAGCTCCCTCGAGCTTTTGTACAGCCTGAATTATAGCGTCCTCAGCGCTGCGGCATTTTAATCGTTCACGAGCTATTACATAACAGATAACCTCGGAATCAATAGTTGTCTGGAAGATAGCTCCGCGCCTTTCAAGCTCGTTGCGGATTTCAATAGCGTTTGTAAGATTGCCGTTGTGAGCGACAGCCAGAGTACCCTTTACATAACGCATAACAAGCGGCTGCGCGTTTTCAAGCACAGAGCCGCCTGCCGTTGAGTAACGGACATGCGAAACCGCCATTTGTCCGTTAAGCGAATCAAGTATAGAATTGTTAAAAACTTCGGTTACAAGCCCCATATCCTTGTGGTAATCCATAACACCGTCGTCGGATACGGCTATGCCGCAGCTCTCCTGTCCGCGGTGCTGTAAGGCTAAAAGACCGTTATAGCACGCGTAGGCAGGATTGAGTGAGCCATCGCTGTATATACCGAAGACACCACATTCCTCGTGGAGACCTTCTTTGGGAAGATTGTCAAAAGAATAATTCATAAATACCTTATAATCAGTGAGCAGTGAACAGTGGTCAGTGGTCAGTTAATGAATCACTAAATACTGCACAATAATCACTAAATGCTAAATGCTATTCAATAAATACTATATTACGCGAGACCTACGCGCTTCATCATCTCGGCGTAAGCGTCCTCTACGCCGCCCAGATCACGGCGGAAACGGTCTTTGTCGAGCTTTTCCTGAGTATCAACATCCCAGAAACGGCAAGTATCAGGAGAAATCTCGTCTGCGAGAAGAATCTCGCCATGGAAACGACCAAACTCAATTTTGAAGTCAATCAAATCAACATTAACAGACTTAAAGAACTCAACCATAACCTCGTTAACCTTGTAGGCGTACTCGGAAATCTTTTCAATCTCTTCCTTTGTAGCCGCGCCGATAGCGTAAATCTGGCTCTCGTTAATCATCGGGTCGCCGAGGTCATCGTCCTTAAGGCAGAACTCGAGTGTGGGGCACTTAAGCTCAGTACCCTCGGGAACGCCGAAACGCTTTGAGAAAGAGCCAGCGGCTTTGTTGCGGATAATAACCTCGAGAGGAACAATCTCAACCTTTTTAAGAACTGTCTCACGGTCATTTAATTCCTCGACAAAGTCTGTGGGAACGCCCTTAGCCTCAAGAAGCTTGAACATAAAATTGGACATACGGTTGTTCACAACGCCCTTGCCGACAATTGTGCCCTTCTTCTCGCCGTTAAAAGCTGTGGCGTCGTCCTTGTAAGAAACGATGCAATAATCTTCGTTATCTGTAGCGAACACCTTTTTAGCCTTACCTTCGTACATTTGCTCTTTCTTCTGCATAATAACCTCCAAAAGTCAAATAAATTAAATATTTATACAAGTACATTATATATAAAACAAGCGCA
>JAHLAX010000002.1 GCA_020625875.1 bacterium
CCATACTTTGCTACTGGTTTCTACCCCTATTTTCATTTCTGACGTTATTTTTCCGTTCTTAAGTGTATTTACCCTACTTTCTCTTTTTCATTCAAGCCTTTGTAACAAAAAATTTTTTCGCCGATATTATAAATACGGGTGAGAAAATGAGTATATTTGTATTAATGGCGCTTATTGCCACTCTGGGAACGTGGTTTATCAACACGCTCGGAGCGGCGACTGTCGTCTTTTTTAAAAAGCCTAACGCTAAAGTATTGAACCTTATGCTCGGGTTCGCGTCGGGTGTTATGATAGCGGCGAGCTTCTGGTCGCTGCTCCAGCCCGCGATAGAACGCGCCGAAAATTATTCGGCTTTGCCTCCGTATCTGGTGGCTACATTGGGTTTTGTATTCGGCGCGGTATTTATGTGGATGTCAGACAAGGCGGTCGGACTCGCGAGGGGCAGGGCGGAACACTCGGACGGCAACAAAAACGAGCGGCTCAACCGTATAATAATGCTTGTGCTTTCGATTACTCTGCACAACATTCCAGAAGGACTCGCCGTGGGAGTCGCGTTTGGCGCGCTGCAGAGCGGCGCGTATAATAACGAGGCACTGATGGGCGCAATCACAATAGCTACAGGAATCGGCTTGCAGAATTTTCCCGAAGGCGCGGCGGTATCCGTGCCGCTTAGACGTGAGGGATTGTCGCGAAGAAAAAGCTTTTTGATTGGCGCCGCGTCGGGAATGGTGGAACCGATAGCGGGCGTAACAGGCGCTCTGCTGGTGGTTTATGTTCAGGCGCTTCTGCCCTACGCGCTGGCGTTCGCCGCGGGCGCGATGATACTCGTCGCGGTACACGAGCTGATACCCGAATGTCAACAGAACCAGAGCGAAAACCCATATCTCGCGACTATGGGCATAGTCAGCGGTTTCGCGCTTATGATGCTTCTTGACGTAATGCTCGGATGAAAGATTTTGAATAATTTTATATAAAACAGAAAAAATAAAAATATGATTGTAAAAAGAAAAATCGCCGTGGCAATTACGCTGAACTCGGCTGTCGTAATTGTCACCACGGCGGTAATTTTATCGTTTTTTATGGGCAATAAGGACGTCTTCATACGCTCGGGACCGCAGAGCTTTCGGTTCTTCACAACCGACTCAAACGTGTTCAGTATGATTGGCGCTATGATAATTATTCCGTTTGAGTTTCGTGTGCTTACGGGCAGAGCCGAAGCGCTGCCGAGGTTCGCTGTTGTAATAAAATTTATAACAACAGCGGCAGTCACACTGACGTTTTTTACAGTTATGTTCTTTCTCGGTCCTGTTTTCGGATACCGTTTATTCCTTGACCATACTGGGATTTTCACTCATTTGGTATCCCCTATGCTGGCGTTTTATTGCTTCACCCTGCTCGAAACTGACGGCGAAATCTCGTTTAAAAACGTGCTGTGGGCATTGGTGCCCGTTCTGATTTACGGCTCGGTGTACCTCACACAGGTAGTTTTCATCGGCAAAACTCAGGGAGGCTGGGAGGATTTTTATTATTTAAATCTCGGAGGTTACTGGTATATGAGCGCGACGACAATGTTCATCGCGAGCATACTGATAAACCTGCTTATCAGAGCGCTGCACAACAGCTCCTGCCGAAAGCTGAGCGCGGCGCGGCACAGCGGCGAAATAGTGTATGAGTGGTAAAAAAGCCGACGCGGGTAACACACGTCGGCTCTAATATATTTATATCTTTACTTTTTTACAACTACCTTGAGTCTAATAATATAGCTGCCGTTGACCTTGATTTTTAATGTCGTTTTTCCTTTTTGCAAGCCCTTGACAACAAGCATCTTTGCGGTTGTTTTTGAGGTGATTTTGGCATACTTTGTGTTGTAATACACGTTTTTAACCGCGGAAACCTTGCCTGTCATCTTAACCTTTACCGAGTGTTTAGCTTTAACGGTCACCTTTTTCTTGTTCAGCTTTGGATTAGTTGTAACATTAACCTTGCAGGTGAGCTTTTTACCAGAGTAGGTTAAGGCGGTGATTGTGGCTTTACCCTTTCTAAAGCCGTATACAACACCGCTTTTTGTTACGCCCGCGACCGTTGACTTGTTGGTTGTCCACTTTTTAACCGTGCCGTTATTCACCTTGAGAGCGAATGAATTGCCCGCCTTTATGCTCTTGGATTTAATGTTGAGCGAAGGACTGCCGAGTTTGAAAACAAGATTATATTTCAGTCCAGATTTATAGAGCACCATTGAGTAGATGCCTGTCAGGTTTGTCTTTGGAGCTCGCTTGAACATCGGACCGTTCACATAAGCAGAATTGTATGTAAAATCACCTCTGCCGTCGCCGTTTACATCCCAGCCGTCGGAAACACTTTTAATCGCTCCCGTCACATCGGCGTAATGAATAATTGAGGTTAAAATTGATCGGTCCGCGTCTTTGCCCACAAACTTGCCGTCACCTGTGAGGTCAATATTGTAAACGCCCTGGTTCTTAAATACGCATTTTACTGTTACATCTTCAGCGGGCATCTCAAAGGTTGAGCTGTCCTCGTACACACCGTTGACCTCGATTCCCGCGAAGTACTTCCCTTCCGGAGTCGTATCGGGCGTGATAATTATTGTATCGCCTGCGAGCGCGGTTGTGGCAGCTACCCAGTCTTCTTCGCCGTCATCATCAAAGACAGCCTTTTCGGCGTAGCCGTTTTCAACGATAACACTGAAAAAATTACCCGTGGCAAACGCGGTGATTGATAGCACCGACATAAGCATAAGCGTCGCGAGAATAACGCTGATTGATTTTTTTAACATAGGGATTCCTCCTTATTAGTATCCAAGCATATTATAACAGATATTCAATCAAGATAATTCATCCATAGGAATTATTGCTATATATCAGCAAAAATGTTGCACAAAAATTCAAGGCTCGCTTTGTGCAAAACAACAAAGAGGCTGACCATAAGTCAGCCTCATAGAGTATTAAATCTTAAAAATTCAGCAGTCCCGCGCCGCCGTTGACCGCGAGGAAAGCGGTGGCGAATACGAGCGATACAATTGTCATCAACTTTATAAGGATGTTGATTGACGGTCCCGAGGTATCCTTGAACGGGTCGCCTACAGTGTCGCCGACAACCGCCGCCTTGTGGGCGTTGGAGTTTTTGCCGTCGGGAGTGGTCTCGATGTACTTTTTAGCGTTATCCCAGGCGCCGCCCGAGTTCGCCATAAAGATGGCGAGCATTACGCCCGTAATCAGCGAGCCCGCGAGCAAGCCCCCCAGAGCCTCAACGCCGAGTATGAATCCCACCAGAAGCGGCGCGATAACCGCGAGAATACCAGGCAGAATCATCTCTTTAAGCGCCGCGTTTGTTGAAATTGAAACACACTTTGAATAGTCGGGATCCTCTTTACCCTCTAAGATACCGGGTTTTTCTCTGAACTGACGGCGAACCTCATCAATCATCTTGTTGGCCGCCTTTCCGACGCTGTCCATAGTGAATGCCGAGAACAGGAACGGAAGCATTCCGCCGAGGAAAAGTCCCGCGACAACCTTCGGGGTTAAAATGGACATTCCTCCGTCAGCTATGCCCGCTGTATGAGCGAACGAAGCGAACAAGGCCAGCGCTGTGAGCGCCGCCGAGCCTATGGCAAAGCCCTTGCCGATAGCTGCTGTGGTGTTGCCCACGCTGTCGAGCTTGTCGGTAATTTCACGAACATGGGGATCGAGGTCGCTCATCTCGGCAATACCGCCCGCGTTGTCCGCAATCGGACCATAAGCGTCAACCGCGATTGTCATACCTGTGGTTGACAGCATACCTACGGCGGCGAGCGCGATTCCGTAGAGACCGAGCCCCGCGCCGTCCAGACTCATTACAAAATAAGCGACAAGAATTCCTATAACAATGAATATAATCGGGATAGCGGTGGATTTCATACCAACGCCCAAGCCCGTAATAATATTGGTAGCCGAGCCCGTTTTGGAGCTCTCGGAAATACTCTTAACGGAGTGGAAGCGGTCGGATGTATACATTTCAGTCAGCTTGCCGATTGCCGTACCTACAACAAGTCCAGACAAAATACAGAAGAACGGATTGAGCGACTCGAACATATACCAGCTGAGTACCGCGCCGCAGATAATTACAAGCGCTGTGGAAATATACTCACCCAGGTTGAGCGATTTTTGAGGATTGGAGCCCTTGCCGCGAACGAAGAACACCGCTATAATCGAACCAATTATACCTATAGCACATAGAAGCAGAGGGAAAACTGCCGCGCTCATAGTCTGAGCGGCTGAAAATCCGTCTTTGGCGGTAAAGCTCGCAAACGCGAGTGTAATCGCGGACACGATTGAGCCGACATAGCTCTCAAAAAGGTCAGCGCCCATACCCGCTACGTCACCTACGTTATCGCCTACATTGTCGGCGATTGTGGCGGGGTTACGGGGATCATCCTCGGGGATTCCGGCCTCTACCTTACCTACCAGATCAGCGCCGACATCGGCAGCCTTGGTGTAGATACCGCCGCCTACACGGGCGAACAACGCGATTGAGGACGCGCCGAGGCTGAAGCCTGTGAACACGTTGAGCATCTCGCTGTTGTCAACAAGATTGAACATACTGTTGAGCACTAAAAATACCGCGCCCAAGCCTACTACGCCTAAGCCGACTACGGAAAGTCCCATAACGGCGCCGCCGCGGAACGCGACCTTGAGCGCTCCGTTCATACCCTTTTTGCGAGCGGCGTTAGCGGTGCGCACGTTAGCCATTGTGGCTACGGTCATACCGAAATAACCCGCTAAGGTCGAGAACAAAGCTCCCAGAATAAAGCACAGCGCTGTGCCCCAGTTGATTACAAATCCTATTACGACAAACAGAATTGCCGCGAAAACTATCAGGATCTTATATTCCGCGAAGAGAAATGCCCGCGCGCCCTTGGCGATAGCGGACGCGATTTTCTTCATTCGGTCTGTTCCCTCGTCCTGCTTTCGGATAAACAACGCAAAATAAAGCGCAAAGCAGAGCGCCAAAACACCTGCCGCTACAGGTATGAGTATTCTTAAATCCATAACTCCAGCTCCATTCTTTCGGAGGATTCAGGTAAACAATAGTTTACCATATTTTTTATATTTAGTCAATATAAACAAAAAAATTGCCGCGAACGCGGCAATTTAGTTGTATCCTATTAGGCCCCTTTGGCTAAAGGAGCTGTCAGCGTTTACGCTGACTGAGGATTGAAATTATACATTTTCAAATGCTTCCTGTAAATCGTAGAGGATATCATCGATATGCTCGGTACCGATTGACAGGCGAATCGTGTTCGGGCGTATGCCCTGCTCGGCGAGTTCTTCTTCGCTGAGCTGTGAATGGGTAGTTGACGCGGGGTGAATCGCGAGCGACTTAACGTCGGCGACATTGGCGAGCAGCGAGAACACCTGAAGATTATCTATAAACTTCTGAGCTGTCTTTTCATCGCCCTTGATCTCGAACGTAAAGATTGAACCGCCGCCGTTCGGGAAGTACTTTTTATATAGCTTCGCGTAACCGCTGCTCTTGAGCGAGGGATGGTTTACGCGCTCAACCTGCGGATGGTTTGATAAGAACTTAATTACCTTGGCTGTATTTTCTGCGTGTCGCTCAACGCGGAGGGATAGGGTTTCGAGCCCCTGCAGGAAGATAAACGCGTGGAACGGTGACAGGGTTGATCCTGTGTCTCTGAGCAAAATAGCTCTGATGTATGTCACAAACGCCGCGCCTGGCGCTGCCTGTGTAAAAACGGCGCCGTGATAGCTCGGGTTGGGCTCGCTGAACTGCGGGAACTTACCTGACGCCGCCCAGTCGAACTTGCCGCTCTCAATAATTACGCCGCCGATAGCCGTGCCGTGACCGCCGATGAATTTTGTCGCCGAGTGAACAATAATATCAGCGCCGAACTCAATCGGACGAAGCAAATACGGAGTAGCGAATGTGCTGTCAACAACCAGAGGGATATTGTGGCTGTGGGCGATTTTCGCGAGCTTTTCAATATCAACTATGTTTGAATTTGGATTGCCCAGAGATTCAATATAGATGGCTTTTGTATTATCGTTAATCGCTTTTTCAAACGCTCCGTCCTCATCAGGATTTACAAAAGTGGTTGTTATTCCGTAGTTCGGGAGCGTATGAGCGAGTAGGTTGTATGTTCCGCCGTAGATTGTCTCAGCGGCTACGATGTTGTCGCCTGACTGGGCGAGAGCCTGGATTGTGTATGTAATTGCCGCGGCGCCCGAGGCTACAGCTAAAGCTGCCGAGCCGCCCTCTAAAGCGGCGATTCTCTGCTCAAAAACATCCTGTGTAGGATTTGTAAGTCTGCCGTAAATGTTGCCCGCGTCACGCAGACCAAAGCGGTCAGCCGCGTGCTGGCTGTTATGGAAAACATAGGATGTAGTAGCGTAAATCGGAACGGCGCGCGCGTCTGTAACGGGGTCCGCCTGCTCCTGACCTATATGAAGTTGTTTTGTCTCAAAATGTAAGTTTCTTTCTTTTAATGTGCTCATTGTTAATACCTCTTTCTGAATAATAGTTTTTTATTATGTTTACTTTATCAACAACAACACATTCGTCCGAAACGGTAGTTTTGTCTTAATAATACTGTAAAAATGTGTTTCATTTTTGCACCTCATTTCTAAAGCATATATATCATATCAGATTAGTAGGTTTTTGTCAAGCGCTTTTTAAAATAAAAGAAAAAACAGCCCGAAAACGGGCTGTTCCTCCACATATTTTATGCCAAAGTAAAGGTTATCCACTGCGTATCGCGCTGAGCGCTGTCATAATAATAGTTGACGTTAATTGTCTGTGTTTCTGTTTTGCCGTCGGCAAACTTAACCGTAACATCAATTGTCGCGTTCTTCAGCATTGCTTTGATGATTTCGGCTTCAAGCTGTGTATCCTGCTCATATATTGCGTGTTCTTCTGCTTTTGACAACTTTTTTTCTTCTTTCAGGATATTCTGACCAAGTTGATTGACCTTTGAGGAAATATCGGGATTTGACATATCTCCCTCCAGTACAAACGCCAGCTTACCGCTGAGGTCAATTTGCTGTTCCGTATCCGCTGCCGCGTTATCAAATGTCAAGCTGTCACAACCTAGGGTAATCTGCCCACGTTCGTTATCGCTGTACTGAGTATTGTTGTTTACAGCGTAATCTCTGAACATCCGCTTATCCTTAAGAATATCGAAATACATACAATTATTATTCGCTTTCATTGTAACGGTTTCAATATTTTTTCCGCTGATATAAAAATTACTGAGCTCATATTCGAGCATATAGGTAGTTTTACCCGTAACCGTGTTTATCTCGGTCTGAGCTGACGATTCGGTTGAATACGCGCCGATTGTGGAATTTTTATAATCGTAACCTTTTTCTACCTCTGCCGCGCTTGCGTTAATATAAAAGGAGTTGCCGCTTCGCGGAAATAATATAACTCCCAGTGCGACGATTACGGCGAGACTCGCGGCTATTATACTTATCGGCTTATAGTATTTATGTTTTGTTTTCATTTTTACGACCTTTCCCGATTGTTCTTCTGCAAGCGCCGCCTGTATAGCGTTTTCCACCGCGGACGGCGACGCTTTGAGATTGTCAATCGTTTTAAAATGCTTATACATTTTCTGAACCTTCTTCCGTCAGGATTTTTTTCAGGGCTTTTCTGCCGCGCCGAAGCTGTGAGGCGACCGTGTTTTGGTTTTTTCCCAGTATTTCAGCGATTTCGGCAATCTTAAAACCCACGTAGTAATGAAGATATATTATTGTTCTGTAGTTTTCGGGCAGCTGCCACAGCTCCTCCATAACCGCGCGTGTTTCTGGCGCTTCGATATTCTCACATTCGTCTAGAGGTATGTACGCGCGACGAGCCTGATATCGGCGCAAATCGCGGCATTTGTTGAGCGTTACGGTGACAAGCCAGCTTTTGAGGCGGGAATCGTCGTCAACAGGAGCGTTTGATTTGACAAGCGCTATGCTGACTTCCTGCAACACATCCTCCGCGTCGCCGCGGTTTTTGAGGTTCTGATAGGCTGTGCGAAAAATAAAATCCGCGTACTGCCTTATGATATTTGTAATCAGCTCCCGACGCGCGTCAGGGCTGAGCTTTTCGGTACCGATATTTGACAACTCTCCTGCCTCCTTTCACTAATAGTTACGTTTGAAAAGGTCGTTTTTGTTCAAAAAATATGCCCCTATTTTGAAGGGGCAAAATTTTAGTTTTTATTTAAGTATTCCTCAACGCTGTAGACGGCGTTGGCTCCGTCAGCGACCGCCGTGCTTATCTGGCGAAGTCGTTTTGTGCGAACATCACCCGCGGCGAAAATGCCCTCGGCTGAGGTTTTTCCGCTTTCATCGGCGACTATAAATCCTCTGTCAGTTTCGACAATGCCGTCGAGCAGTTTTGAGTTCGCCTCGGTACCTACGGCGATAAAAACGCCGTCAACGCTCATCGTTTCGCCGTTATTGAGGCGCACGCCCTCGACCTTTTTGTCGCCGAGTATTTCTTCAACCTGAGCGTTTAAAATAAGCTTTATTTTTTCATTTTTAAAAACCTTGTCCTGCAGGTATTTCGCTCCGCGCAGCTCTCCTCTGCGGTGAATCAGATAAACCTCTGAACAGATATTGGCGAGATAGAGCGCGTCCTCGAGAGCGACATCGCCGCCGCCGACTACAGCCGTAGCCCTGCCGCGGAAGAAGTTGCCGTCACAGGTCGCGCAGTAGCTTACGCCCCTGCCCGCGAGTTCCGCTTCGCCCTTTACGCCGAGCTTGCGCGGGTTAGCGCCGAGCGCGTATATAATTGTTTTCGCCTCATACTCACCGTTAGCGCATACAACTTTATAGCCGTTTTCAATCTTTTCAATCGCTTTTATCTCGTCGTTGACAAACTCAGCGCCTTGCTTTTCGGCGTGAGTTCTGAACGCTTGTCCGAGAGTAAAACCGTCAACCTGCTCAAAGCCGAGGTAGTTGTTGATGTCGAGAGTGTTGAGCATCTGTCCGCCCGACATCGGGAATTTTTCTATCACAACAAAGTCGAGCATAGCGTTGGAGGCATAGACCGCCGCCGAAAGTCCCGCGGGACCGCTGCCCGCTATAATTAAGTCTTTCATATCGCTTTTTCAACAAACGCTTTGAGCTCAACCTCGGGCGCGACGCCCACGGATTCATCAAGCACCTCGCCGTTTTTGAACATAATCAATGTGGGTATGCTCATTATGCCGAACTCCTGAGCGAGCTCGGGCTCCTCGTCAACGTTTACCTTATAGAAATCAACTTGGTCGTATTGCTCGCTTACGCTGTCAACGACAGGAGACAGCATTTTGCACGGACCGCACCATGATGCCCAGAAGTCAACAAGAGCGGGCTTTGAGTTGTTTATAACTTTTTCGTTAAATTCCTGAGTTGTAATTTCCTTAACCATATTTATACTCCTTTTTGTAAAATTGAATTGTGTACAATCTATTATCTATATTCTAACATATTTTTCCCAAATGTCAAGCTTTTATTACAAAAAAAGCCTTCCCTTGGGGGAAGGTGTCGCCGACAACTCGTTGGCGGTGACGGATGAGGGATTTGTTTTCCTTTATATCAACACTGAAAACGGAGTGCAGGAGAGTATAGGTAGTCCCTCACCCGACCAATTCGCCTTTGGACGAATTGCCCACCCTCCCCCGAGGGAGGGCTTGGTGGTTTTATCAAAACTCACTTCTTTGACAAACAAAGTACCCCTTTAAAAAGGGGTACATATTTTGCATTATTTATTAACTGTTTCGCGAATAACCTTGGCTATGCCTGTTTCGGTGAATCCGAACTTCTCGAGCAGCTCCCACGCGGGACCGCTGAAGCCGAACTCATCCTGTACGCCGATGCGTGTAACCTTGACGGGACACTCGCTCGACGTAACCTCACACACCGCGTCGGCAAGTCCGCCGATGACGTTGTGCTCCTCAACTGTGATAATCTGTCCGCATTCCTTGGCGGCTTTGATGATGATGTCACGGTCAATGGGTTTTATAGTGTGGATGTTGATAAGACGGGCGTTAATGCCCTCTTTTTCGAGCGCCAGAACAGCCTTGCGGGCTTCGTTGACAACAAGTCCCGAAGCGATAACGGCAATATCGTTACCCTCGTGGAGAGTGATGCCCTTGCCGAGCTCGAACTTATATGTATCGGGGTCGTTAAAACTGTCGATAGCGAGTCTGCCCAGACGAATATAAACGGGGCCGTCAATCTTAAGCGCAGCCTTTGTGGCTTCCATCATCTCATAATGGTCGGCGGGACAAAGAACTGTCATCCCCGGGAGAGTACGCATAAGCGCAATATCCTCTATACACTGATGTGTAGCGCCGTCCTCGCCAGTGGATATGCCGGCGTGTGAACCGGCGATTTTGACATTTAACCCAGGATAAGCGATTGAGTTGCGGATTTGCTCATAAGCGCGTCCTGTTGAGAACATAGCGAACGAAGCCGCAACGGGAATCTTGCCCGCCGCCGCCAAGCCTGCAGCGACGCCCATCATATTGCCCTCGGCGATACCGCAGTCCTTGAAACGCTCAGGGAAAGCGTCACCGAATATCGAAGTTTTTGTAGCCGCCGCCAAATCAGCATCGAGTACTACAATATCTTTATTTGTCTTAGCCATTTCGCAAAGAGCTATGCCAAAGCTCTCACGCGTAGCCTTACATACAACTTCTGCCATTATAACTCAGCCTCCAATCTTTCGATTTCAGCTTCAAGCTCAGCTGTCGCGACCTTGAACTCCTCGTCGTTACAAGCCTTGCCGTGCCAGCCAACCTGATTCTCCATAAAGCTTACGCCCTTGCCCTTGACTGTCTTGGCAAGAATCGCAAAAGGCTTACCCTTGACTGTCTTGGCTTTGTTAAGCGCGGCTTCAATCTGCTCGAAGCTGTGTCCGTCAATCTTCTCAACCTCGAAGCCGAAGGATTCAAACTTCTTGTCGAGAGGCTCAATGCCGCAAACTTCCTCAACGGTACCGTCAATCTGAAGTCCGTTCTGGTCAACGAAGATTACAAGGTTGTCGAGCTTGTTATGAGCGGCGAACATAGCCGCCTCCCAAACCTGACCTTCCTCACACTCGCCGTCGCCGAGTACTGTATACACGCGGTAGTCCTTGTTATCGAGCTTGGCGGCAAATGCCATTCCGCACGCGGCGGATACGCCCTGTCCCAAAGAACCCGAGCTCATATCTATACCAGGTGTACTCTTCATATCGGGATGGCCCTGAAGCATCGCGCCGACATGGCGGAGATTCTCGAGCTCACTCCAGTCAAAATAGCCCTTCATAGCGAGCACCGCGTAGAGGCTGGGGCAGCAGTGACCCTTTGAAAGCACAAAGCGGTCTCTGTCAGCCCAGTCGGGCTCGTCGGGCTTTACATTCATTTCATTAAAATAGAGATAGGTATAAATATCAGCCGCCGAAAGCGAGCCGCCGGGGTGGCCCGATTTGCCGTGATATGTACCTATGATTGCGCCAAGCCTCGCCTTTGCGGCTAAAAGCTCAAGCTTTTTAAAAGATTCAGCCATAAAATTACTCCTCCCGAGAAACAATCTTACATATTATCATTACATACATATTAAATATAACATACAAAATTCGATATATTTTTCACTTAAAGAAAATTTTGAATATAGAGTTGAAATAACCGCATTTTTATTGTATAATGCTTTAGGTGATTTAAATGTTGCTTTGCACAGATGTAGGAAACACAAATATAAAATTCGCGCTTTATGAAAATGATGAAATCATACTGAAGCTCAAATTCGCGACCGACAGCAGAAAAACCGAGGACGACTTCGCCGCGGAGCTTCATACTGTTTTTATGATTAACGGCGTTGATATTAAAACACTCAGCGGCTCGATTATCTCGAGCGTTGTGCCGAAGGTCACAAATCCGCTGTGCAAGGCTATCAAAAAGCTGACAGACGTTGACACGATTGTCGTAGGTCCAGGGGTGAAATCAGGGCTCGACCTCAGAATTGACAATCCCGCGAGCCTCGGCGCCGACCTTTTGTGTATGTGCGTGGCGGCTAAGGAGCTGTACTCCTGCCCCGCTGTAGTTATCGGCTTGGGCACGGCAACAACTATTATGTTTTTGAACGAAAACAAGTGCTACTGCGGCGGCGCGATTACCGCGGGCGTCAATATCTCGCTCGACGCGCTCACATCAGGTGGAGCGCTTCTGCCGAGCGTTGACCTTGTACCGCCTAAAAAGGCTATCTGCACCAACACCGAGGACTGTATCAAGAGCGGTATAATCTTTGGCACAGCCTGTATGCTTGACGGTATGGTTGAGCGCTTTAATGAGGAGACGGGCTGCGACTCCACGGTTATCGCCACAGGCGGTCTCGCCTCAACGATTGTCAACAACTGCAAAAACGAAATAATTATAAATGACGACCTTGTTTTAGAAGGGCTGAAAATTATATACAATAAAAATTCAAAATAACTTACAACTTACCACTTTCTACTTACCACTTAAATAAAAGCCGACAGGCTTTTATAATATAATATTGCGCTGTACCTCTGACGAGGGCGGCAGCAGGAGGTAATTTAAATGGCAAAAACAAACACAAAGTTCGATGTCTATAAGCTTACGGGCTTAGGCATACTGACCGCTATTGTGATTGCGCTTCAGGTCTTTACAACATTTGTACATTTCGGACCGTTTTCAATCACACTGGCACTCATTCCGATAGTAGTCGGAGCGGCGATGTACGGCATAGGAGCCGGAGCCTATCTTGGCGCGGTATTCAGTGTCATCGTTATTATTATGTCTATGACGGGCGGAGACCCGGGCGGATTTATGGTTTGGAGCGCTAATCCTTTAATGTGTATAGTATTATGTATGGTTAAGGGAACAATGGCGGGTTTCGAAGCGGGAATCCACTATAAAGCGCTTGAAAAAACAAACAAGATTGTCGCGGCGGTTGCGGCAGCTTTGATTTCGCCTGTTGTTAACACGGGAATTTTTGTAATCGGTATGATGATTTTCTTTAAAGAAACGCTTGTCGCTTGGGCGGGCGGAACCAACATCATCGTATACATCATATTCGGTTTGACAGGAATCAACTTCCTTATCGAGTTAGGCGTTAATATAATTCTGTCTCCCGCGGTGGTACAGATTGTAGACGCTGTTAAAAAGAACAGAAAATAATATAATTTGTATTTAAAAAGGGCGGG
>JAHLAX010000111.1 GCA_020625875.1 bacterium
GAACTGCTTATTGCTCTCCCTAAACAAATCCTCTGTATTTCGGCTTGCGGTGTCGGCTTGGAACCATCCGCTGTTAGCGAGAACGGCACTTCCTGTCGTATCGTAAGTGCGCCCGTGTTCGCTTACCAAAGGCATAGAGCAAATCCTATAGACCTCGTTTTTGAGATGGTCTATCAGAACCTTCGTTTGCGTCTGGTCAAGGGGCTGGGAAAGAATCTTGAAATCGGCCTTGTTTTCACCGATGGACTTCAATACGATCATCCCGGCCTTGCGGATGTCGTTAGAAGTCGTGCCCTCCGGGAACTCGCAGTTCGTAGCAACAGCCAAAGACTGAATGAACTGCTCCACGCCGTCGCAAGCATTGGACACGATGTTGTTAATCTCGTCGAGAAGCGGGATAACGCTCTCAAACGCGCCCATGTTCACGCTGTTATAGCGGTATTCGATAATCGGGATAAGCCCCAGAGAGTTCGGCTCCATGCTGTCTACGCTGACAGCCGTAGCCAGGAAGTCGTGATTGACTTGGGTAGTCATCATGCGGCCCGTTGAAGTCCCGGACAGATGGTAAACCATGTCTTTCGTGAACACGTCGAACCGCGCGTTGCCGTCCGACACGACCATGTTTACACCCATCACAGGCTCGTTACCGGGTTTGAGGCTGTATACGACAAATGCGCTACGCGGATCAAGCGCGTAGGCGTGTACGGGAGTTTCCGGGTCATTTCCACGGTCAGGCTCAACCAGAATTACGCCCTTGCCGACCGTATGGAACCAGTTGACGGCGCTGTTGTCAGCGGAGTGCTTGTACGAACGATACAGATACTCGTTCAGCCTGTTCACTTTGTCCTGTGCGCCTTTGGTACGCGCTACATAAAACGCCGGTTTTGTCAGGAAATACCCGTTTTTGAACGTAACAATCTCGTCAGCATGGTTTTCCTGCACGATATTGAGGATTTCGGGGCGTACTTCCTTTGTGCGGTTCAGAATCGGCTGTACGTTGCGCCGATACCAGTATAGAAAATCCTCTTGCAAAAGGTTCTGTACGTGATAGGGAAGTGCCGAATTGAGTTCTTCAATCACGTTTTCAGCCGTGATCTCGTCAGATGTCGCGTAAATATCCAATCGCCCAAACAGGTTATTGGAAATGACCTTCATCTGCTCGTTTTCAGTCATACGCACCCTCCGTCCAAAAAATCAAAGGCCCCAACATGCAAAATATGCACATTGGAGCCTTCTCCACTTCCCCGCTGACCTTTCAGCGTGGGGTATTACTTTGGAGCCGCCGTCAGGATTTGAACCTGAAACCTGCCGATTACAAGTCGGCTGCTCTACCGTTGAGCTATGACGGCCTATCTAATGCTTCATCGCTTTCACAAGCAACACAACAGAAACAATAAGAGTAACAAGCAAAACCAATCCAATGAATGGATCATCGCTGTTTTCTACGGCTTTAGCTGTAGTTGTTAAAACAAACATTATTCGACGTTTAGCCTCTTTTTCTTGACCGTCTTGATATTCAGAGTACCGTCAGGCTTGCGGTAAATC
>JAHLAX010000219.1 GCA_020625875.1 bacterium
TATACAAAGATAAATCTGCCGAGCGCGAGTACTTATGATGGCTTAGAACTGCGTTTTTATTTTCCGATGATTACCAGAAGCGATGTTTCGCCAGTAATACATTCAAACGACGGAATAATGATTGACGTAAGTGGTCTTTTAGTGTCAGTAACAGACATCGAATTAGGCCCAAATCAATTTGTAACAATGAAAGCAATGGACAATAATTGGTATATCGTATCGGGATATGTATCAGAGCATCAGGCTTAAATTTTACTTTAATAAACAAAACAAACAAAAAAAATAGAGAATTATGGGAACATTCAAAGACAGTTTGAAAAAGTGGTTTTACACCGAGGACACATCACCGTCAGTAGGCGACACCACACGCATACCACTGCTGGATGCAAGCGGTGAGCCAATCGGAAGCAGGACATTACAGGACTTGCAGATGGTGTACCCACTGCTAAGTAACGTGTTTGTGGCAGGGATAAGCAGTAACAAACCTGTGGTCGCACGCCTGTCATATTCCAGCCTTGCCTACATAATGGCGAATGCAATAGGCGTGGGTGTGATAGAGGGCGGCCATGCGCTGATAGTGGCAAAAGACCAGTATTCGTCACTGGCATGGGCGACAAGCGAAGTATCGGGCGGCACGACAGCAATAACAACCACCGACAACGCACTGCTTGACTTTGACGGAAAGACAAAGACCTCGACTATATACGCCACCCTCGGCAGTGATGCACCTGCGGCAAAGAAATGTCTGGAATACTACCCGAGCAATGTAGACAGCGGACATGAACTTGTAGGCGCAGGCCAGTGGTGGCTTCCCTCGCTGGGTGAGTTGACTATGATAGGCTCGCACTGGGATGCGATAAACTACATATTGAGGCTCATCGGCGGCACGGAACTGAGCGGGGGTTTCCTGTCAAGCACAGAATACAGCACAAAATTCATGTGGCGGTTTACGGGTGCACAGTTTGGTCATGGAACCAGCAAGACCACTACAAGCAGCAATATCCGACCTGTCGCAAGCATATCAATTTACTAAGAAGATGAAGATACTGACGATGTTTTCGAGCCTGTTTATGACTACCCTGAGCATGGGCGCACTGACAAGGCAGAGTGTGGAGATGATGCTGCCGTGGATAGCCGTTATGACCGCCTTTGTGATGGCTGACCTTGCCGCAGGATGCAGGAAATCATGGAAACTGAACGTGCGTATCAGCGTGAGCACGGCAGCAAGGGAGACATTAGGGAAATGGGTGCAGTACTTCGCCCTAATCATGGCTGTGTGCCTGCTGAGCGTGGTGGCTTTCGGCACGGAGACCCTGGCAAAGGCGGTGTGCCTCTGCGTCATGGCACTGGAGGGCGGCAGCATAATGAGTAATATCCTAAGACCCTACGGAATAATAGTAACCCCCAAGAGCATCTTTTTATGGGTGCTGGGCAAAATGCCTTTAGGTGGCGAGGTAGGTGCCTTGTTGCGTGACGAAGAGATAAAACGCGCAAAGAAAGAAGAAGATAAAAAGTGGAACACACGAAAGAAAA
>JAHLAX010000003.1 GCA_020625875.1 bacterium
GCGTAAGAAGCTGCCGCGAGGTTATGAAGCTCAGCTCAATCGGGCTTATGGGCAGAGGCTTTAAGACTGATGTTAGCCCCGCGTTCTCGCTTCCGCTCGACGAGACAAATTGTAACAACTGCGGACTTTGCGTACAGCTTTGTCCCACAGGCTCACTCACAGAGAAGTTCAACCTCAAAAAGCAGGTACCGCTCAATGAGGAGTACACAGAGGAGTTTGTCGAAATCAACGGCAAAAAGTCCAGCGTTATGGTTTCTCGCTATAAAGGCAAAATCCTCAGAGTTATTCCCAACGACGAGGTAAGCCGCAACAGCGGTCTGTCCCGTGAGGAGCTTCAGGCTAAGCTTAAATAACTTACTAAACACAGAAGGTGACTGATTAACAGTCACCTTCTTTTACTTATTTTTTTTAAAAAATAAAATTAAATTAAAATAATTTTTACGCGTGCGCAATAAAAAACATTTTAATTTTTTTAAAAAAGTATAGAGTTTATAAACTTTAGTTTAACTCCTTGTTATCAGGTGCTTGTAATCGCTGTAATTCAAGTTTCAATTCATCTGCTGACAGATCGTCATCGGAGTCGTCGGAATCGTGGGAAACGGCTTGAACACTGGCTTTTCGGGGCTTATCGGCGCGCTTCAAAAACGCCTGGGAGCCCTGTTTAGGCACCATACTTTCATAAAGCTCAATGCTCATTATCACCATATCGCCGTAGCCGTTTTTTGTTATATAAACGGGTTCCTGTGAATTATGGCACAGTTCTGACATAGTTCTGGTCTTTTTGAGTTCGTTTATGGGTACAATTTGAGGCATATCGCCCATCCTTTCGAATATATGTTCTATTTTGTAATTTAATTATAGCACAAAAATACCACAATTGCAACAGCTTAAACCTATAATTATGGGATATTACTTTGTTGAGCTGAGATGTTGTTATTCTCGGTATAGTATGATATAATTTTTTTAGAAATTCCCGAGAGACGAGGGAGAGGAATGTCAAACATAAAAACAAAGCTAAAAACACTGAGCTCAACACAGATTATATTCGCCGCCGCGGTTATACTTGCAGGCGGTTTTAACGAGTATATCAGCTGTCTGATCGGCGTTGTTTGCGGTATAACGCTCATAATTAAACTCATCAAAAACCGAGGGATGACTCTGTTTGTTAATCCCGTTACAGTTTCGGCTGCGATAATTTTGCTTGGCTATCTTGTGACAGTGTTCTACGCGGTCGATTCGGGCGCGGCATTTATCGGATTTTTGAAGTTTTTACCCATTCCGCTTTTTATGCTTCTTTTAATACAGGAAAACAGTGGTGAGAAGCTTGTGTCGTCAGTGCCGTACGTAGCGCTGGTTACGGGGCTTGTATCTCTTGCTCTTATGTATATCCCAGTATTCGACGGAGTTTTCTCGGTGGCGGGACGTTTGGCGGGAACATTTCAATACCCCAACACATTCGCTATGCTGCTGCTTGTCGGAATTCTTGTTTTGATTTCAAAATCAAAGCTCTCTGTTGCTGATATAGTAATAGCCGCAATACTCTTCGCATTGATTATTATGACGGGCAGCCGAGCCGTATTTGTGCTGACAGTGCTGTCTGTCCTCGTGATATTATTTTTCCGAAAAGGAATTAAAATCAAGCTGATTATTTCAATCACCTTTGTCGTTATAATCGCCCTTGTGTTAATACTGTACCCTGTTTTGAAGGACAATGAGCTGTTCGGAAGGTTCTTTTCGCTCTCAATTGGCGAAAGCACTTTCGCGGGACGCCTGCTCTATTGGTCGGACGCTTTGCCGCTCGTTTTTAAAAACCCGTTCGGGCTCGGCTATATGGGGCACTACTATATGCAGCAGTCAATTCAGACGGGCGTTTATTCGGTAAAGTACATTCATAACGATTTGCTTCAGCTGCTGCTTGACGTCGGCTGGGTGCCGTTTGTCGGCGCGGTTACAGCGTTTGTTTTTTCACTGTTTTCGAAAAAGACCTCAACGGCTTCAAAAATTATTTTAATTACCTTGTTTGCCCACGCTCTGTTTGATTTTGATATGCAGTTTACGGCTATGGCATTTGTTTTGCTGCCGTTCACAGCGTTCAGCGGCGGCAAAGAGCTTTTTGTAAAGAAAGGTAATCCCATAACCGTATGCGGCGTCGGCATCCTGGGCGTTCTGTCGCTTTATTTCTGCATAGCTTTGTCGCTTTCGGGCTTTTCGCTTTATTCCGCGTCAAAGGCTATGTACTCGCCGAACACGGAGGCGGATATAGCGCTGATGATTCAGAGCGACGACATTGAGGAACAAAACTCCATAGCGAACGAAATTCTAAAACGAAACAAGTATGTATCAATAGCCTACAGCGCAAAGGCAAACTGCGCCTTTTATAACGGCGAAATGGATAAGGTTTTCAAATACAAGCGCAAAGTAATCAAGCTCGCTCCGTTTGAAACAGACGAGTACAAGGATTATTGTAATAAGCTTGTTGAGGCGATTAATATGTATATCGAGTCTGACCAAATTGACGACGCTCGGATTTGCGCCGCGGAGCTTGTTGATACCAGAGATAAGCTTAAAAATCTTCCAAAAAAGCAATCATATTTCGGTAAAGTAATTATAGACCAACCTGACATAAAATTATCTAATGAAATGGAAAAATATATTGAAAATATACAATAGCAGTGATATAATTATTTTATCTTATTAAATGAGGAGGATGAAGATGAAAACATTAAAAACCATCGTTGCGGTCTTTCTTTCGGTTTTACTGATTGTGAGCATCGCTTCTGTCGCGGCTTCGGCTGCCGAGCCCAATTCCGAGGACGATTTTGTCTTTAAGAAAACGAGCGCGGGCGCGGTAATCAACAAGTACATCGGCGAAAGGGAGAACGTAGTTATTCCCGACAAGCTCGACGGCGAGAATGTTGTAAAAATCAACAAGAGCGCCTTTGAGTGGTGTGAGGCAACATCGGTTACAATGCCCGACACAGTCACAGAAATCGCCGATTACGCTTTCTACGGGTGCTTATTGAAGAAAATTGCTCTTTCAGCAAATCTGAAGAAAATCGGCGTAAGCGCTTTTTCGGAGACAAGTCTTACATCGGTAAAAATTCCTTCAAAGGTTACTAAAATTCCCAATAACTTGTTTGCGGATTGCTATAAGCTCAAGAGTATTATTCTTCCTTCGGGCATAACAAGTATCGGAAAATACGCTTTTTATGATACCAAGATAACATCATTTAAAGTTCCCGCAAAGGTTACCTCATTGAGTGAAGGCGTTGTTTCGGGCTGCCGCAGTCTAAAATCAATCAAGCTTCATTCGGGAATCAAAAGTATAGGCGACAGCGCTGTATCAGGTACAGCAATAACATCCTTTAAGGTGCCCTCAAAGGTTACATCCATACCAGACAACGTTTTCAGCGATTGCACAAAGCTCAAATCCGTAAAGCTTCACTCAAAAATTAAGAGTATCGGCACATACGCGTTCTCTTTTTGCCGTTCTTTAAAGTCAATCAGCATTCCCTCAAAGGTCTCAGCCGTAAAGGACGGAACTTTCAGTGAATGTAAAAGCCTTAAGAGCGTAAAAATGAGCAAAAAGGTTAAATCTATAGGCCAACGCGCTTTTTCAAACACGGGCATTTCCTCTCTGAAGTTATCTAAATCAGTTACCAAAATTGCTTACGCTAGTTTCGCGAACTGCAAGTCGTTAAAATCCGTAAGCATTTCAAAGGGACTAAAGAGCCTGAGAGAGGCCGCGTTTGACTGTTGCTCAAAGCTTAAATCATTAAAGGTTGCAAAAGCTAATAAGACCTATAAATCTTCGAAGGGTATAGTATATAACAAGAAAATGACAAAGCTGGTTTCCTTCCCGTCAGGCAAGGGCGGAAGCTATACTATATCGGATAAGGTAAGCTCAATCGCCAACGGCGCGTTTAATTCAGCTCCGTTAAAAACTTTAACACTCGGCAAAAAGACAAAATTTACCGCAACCAAAAACAAATACGGTATGTATATTAAAACATTTGGAGATTTGCGCAAGCTTAAAGCATTCAAGGTTAAATCCTCAAATAAAAATTATTCCACGAAAAAAGGAGTACTGTTCAACAAAAAGGGAACAAAACTACTCTCATATCCCGCTAATAAGGGCAGTAAATACAAGGTGCCGAGCGGTGTAACAGAAATCGGAAACGTGGCGTTCTTCGGTATGTCGATGAAGTCTATCACAGTACCCGCTTCTGTCAAGAAGATAGGAGTTATGGCTTTAGGATGGCCTGATGTTATCTGCGGCAAGAAGGGCAGCGCCGCTCATAAATACGCCAAGGATAATTATATTGATTTCAAAGCAATTTAACACATAAAAATTTGGAGCCGACTTTTAGTCGGCTCCGTTTTTTTGACTTTTTTACTTTGCGCAATCCGCAAAGGGGAGAGTTTTGTCGAGCTTTAAGAAAACGTTTTTATACGTCTTATATACCTGCTTGTATTCGGGCAGGTATTCTTTTATTTCGCTGCTGCTGAACGGGATTACATTGTGTCCTCTCCATGTGTTCTGGTCAAAGTAACAGTACAGAAGCTCGTTGTTCATATCCTCAAACGTAATCTTCACCTTGCCGTTGTCGTCAGACTTTTTAACGGTAAAGGTCGATAGAATACTTGTAACTTTGTTATAGTTTTCGTCCTGATATTGCGAACAGAGCAGATTGCCCATCGAGTAGTAACACATCATATCGCCGACGTATCTGGCGGGCTCAATAACGTGAGGATGAGTTCCAATCATAAGGTCTACGCCGTTTTCCGACAGGAATTTGGACATATCGTCCTGATACGCGCTCTCGTCGGGCATATACTCAACGCCCGCGTGAATAGCTACAATAAGAAAATCAACCTTATCTCTTACAGCGTCAATATCTTTTTTGACTTGTTTTTTATACGCCTGATAATTCTTGTCCTTTTTAGGATTGTTTATCGACAGGTTTGTAGGCCAGATATTTATGAGATAATCCTTGCCGTCGGGGACGGGAATACCGTTTGTGTCATAGGTATAATCGAGCATTGTGTACGTTATGCCGTTGCATTCTTTAATCTTGATTTTGTCGCGCTCTTTTTGGCTGTTATATGTACCCGCCATAAGAACGTCTTTTTGCTTTTTCCAGTATTTACAGGAGTTTAATATGCCCTGCTCGCCGCCGTCCAGCGCGTGATTAGTCGCTGTTGAAACAAGATTATACCCAAGCTTCATCATAGCGTCTCCAGCCTCGGGAGGGCTCACGAACATAGGATAATCAGAGGGCTCCATACCGTCAAACGCCGCGAGAACTGTCTCCTGATTATAATAGTTCACGTCACACTTGCTTGTGAACTGCTTAAGGTTTTTAACCATAGGGTAGAAGTCATAACCGCTTCCGCCCGCGAGTTCCTGGGCGCCCTTATAAATAGAGCTGTAGATTATATAGTCGCCCGCTACCGACATCTTAAACGATGATTCTTTTATTTTGGGCTTATTTTCTTCTGTCGAGGTTGTAACAGTAGGGTTGTCCGTTTTTGAGTTGTTTATATTGCACGAAACTACGCCGACTATTATACCAATAATAATGACTACAGGCGCTATCATAATGGCAATCGCCGCCTTTGAATAGTGCCTTTTCTTAGCGTAACGCATAGCGCGTCTTTCTTCGCGCGGATCTCTTTCGTTCATAATTTCACTTCCTATAATTTTTACTTTGCGCAATCTGCAAAGGGTAGGGTTTTGTCGAGCTTGAGGAATATTTTTTTATATCTGTTATATACCTGTTTGTATTTAGGCAGGTAGCTCTTGATTTGTTTATTGCTGAACGGGATAATATGAAAATCATTCCTCGCCTTTTGCTCGTAGTATACGTACAAAAGCTGATTATCCATATCGTCAAGTTTAATTTTTACTTTGCCTTTATCAGTTGTCTTTTTAACTGTAAAGGTAGACAGAATGCTTGTGACCTTGTTGTAGTTTTCGTCCTGATACTGAGAACAGAGCAGGTTGCCAAGCGAATAGTAGCACATCATATCGCCTACATATCTCGCTGGCTCGATAACATGAGGGTGAGTACCTATCATAAGGTTTACACCGTTTTTTGAGAGGAACTCAGCCATATCGTCCTGATAGGCGCTTTCGTCGGGCATATATTCAACGCCCGCGTGGATAGCGACTATAAGAAAATCAACCTTGTCTCTTACGGCGTCAATATCCTTTTTGACCTGTTTTTTATACGCCTGATACTCTTCGTCAGCTTCAGGATTGTTAATATCAAGGTTTGTCGGCCAGATATTTACGAGATAATCCTTGCCGTCGGGGACAGGAATACCGTTTGTGCCGTAGGTATAATCAAGAAGTGTGTAGGTGATTCCGTTGCATTTTTTAATTCTGATTTTATCGCGCTCTTTCTGACTGCTGAACGTGCCTGTCATAAGAACGTCCTTCTGCTTTTTCCAGTATTTGCAGGAATTAAGAACGCCCTGCTCACCGCCGTCAAGCGTGTGGTTGGTGGCTGTTGAAACAAGGTTATAGCCCAAATCCATCATAGCGTCGCCCGCTTCAGTAGGGCTGACAAAGCATGGATATGTTGAAGGCTCCAAGCCGTCATATGCAGCGAGAACGGTCTCCTGATTATAATAGTTTACGTCGCACTTGCTTGTGAACTCTCTGAGGTTCTCAACCATAGGGGAGAAGTCGTAGCCCTTGCCGCTCGCCAGGCGCTTGGCGTCATCATAAATAGCGCTGTAGATTATGTAGTCGCCCGCGATTGACATCTTGAAGGATTGCTCGTTCTTCTTGACTTTTTTTGCCTGAGATGTGGTTGGAGCGGTTGGCTTTTTAGTATTGTTAATCGAGCAAGAAACAACTCCGCCTATTATCGAAACAACAATTACGGCAGCGGCGACATAAAGAGCGATAAACATTTTTGAGTAATGTCTTTTCTTAGCGTAACGTTCTCTGCCTCTGGCGTGGCGCGGGCTTTTTTCTTCCATATTTCCACTTCCTTGATAATAAACAATAGTATCCTCTTCTTTGATATAATATAGCATAAGTATATTAAAATAGCAAGTTGAGTAATTTGTATATCAGCTAAAACAAAAAAAGGCTCCTGTATTGACCCTTTTTGTTTTGTCGCGGGCGACAAACTTGAATCTGCAAACCGTGGAATGTAAGAATCTAAAGATATAGCCGCCTTTTTTCTATGTGCAATTTGTATAAATATCGAGGTTCATTTTTGTGAAATAAAACTAACAACATTTAACCTAAAGTATGGTAAAATATAAAGGTGAGTAATATATTTGACTCTTTTTATAATAACTTTTCCTGACCCACAGGCGATATAATTACAATAGGAGGATATAAACATGGGACTTTTTAACAAAAACAATAAGGATACTTCTTCGGATTCGGGCGGCAAAAGCTATCTGAAAATTTCGGTGAAAAAAGATGGAGCGGAGTATACATTCCTGCTTAACGGCAGACTTGACACAATAACTTCTCCCGACCTTGATGCCAAGATTAACGAAGTTGTTGACGACGCAAAGAAGCTGATTATGGATTTCTCTGAAGTGGAATACATATCCAGCGCGGGACTCCGCGTGCTGCTTGGCGCTCTGCAGAATATGGAAGGCAAAGGCGAGATGGTTGTTCGCAACCTCACTGCGCCTGTGCAAGAGGTCTTTGAACTTACGGGCTTCAGCCGCTTGTTCAATATTGAATAATATTACACTGTTTGATGATGACGGTTAACGGAGAAATTTTATGATTAAGAAATTTAAAGATATCCGATTTTACGGATTGATTTTTACCATCGCATCCGCCATATTTATAATAGTATTCAGCGCTCCATTTTTTTACGAAGCAAGACTACAGCAGTATCTGTACAATTCAGGCATAGATTCTTTGGGCGCGCTAATATGCGTTGCGCTGTATTACGGATGTATGACGCAGAAAAGTGAAGGGATAAGAGCCTTCAGAATACTGATTCTTTTGGTGTGTGCCTGCTTTGTCGTCAACGAAGTGATTAGTTATACGATTCAGGTGCCGGATTTTCGCGCGCTCTGTTTCGTTTTCTGCCTTTTGAGTAAGCTGATAGATCTTGCGATGATTTTCCTTTTCTACCTGTATATAAGAGAAACTCTCGGCTTTGAGGGCAAGCTCGCGAGAGTCGCGGAAAAACTCATCCCTATACTGTTGATTGTCCAAACGCTCGTTTTGCTAACGAATATTATTACACCAGTATCCTTTACGGTAACAGCCGAAGGAATGTATGTAGGAACGTCAATTGACTTAGTTGAGGAAGTCTTTCTTGCTGTGACTTCTATTCTTACCGCTGTAATGATATTTATGTCTCACAATCCGATCAGCCAGAAAGCGGCCGCGTTGACTTTTATCATTTTGCCGCTTATCGAATTTATTTTGATTGGCGGAAGCTTCGGCGAAGCCAGTCAGTACGGTATAGTTCTGATGTCGATTATCATCATGTACTGCGTGATATTCAATGCCAAGAGCAGAAAGCTGGCGTCCACGGAGACCGAGCTGAATATGGCGACTGAAATTCAGACAGGTATGCTCCCTTCAATCTTCCCCGCGTTTCCCGAGAGAGCGGAATTTGATATTTATGCCTCAATGGACCCCGCGAAGGAGGTCGGCGGGGATTTCTATGACTTCTTTATGATTGACGACGATCACCTTGCGATTGTAATAGCCGACGTATCGGGTAAGGGTGTTCCCGCGGCGCTGTTTATGATGTCCTCGAAGATTCTAATCAACGACCACGCTATAATGGGCGGCACTCCCGCTGAAATACTCGAAAGAGTAAACAAGCAGGTCTGCGCCAACAACGACGCTCATATGTTTGTGACCGTATGGCTGGGTATACTCGAGATCAGTACAGGTAAGCTTACTACCGCGAGCGCGGGTCATGAATACCCGATTATAAACACTAACGGCAAATACGAGCTCCTTAAAGATAAACACGGTCTGGCTGTCGGCGCGTTTGAATTGTCCAAGTATAGCAACACCGAAATTCAGCTCAAAAAGGGAGACAGTATATTCGTCTATACCGATGGCGTTGCCGAGGCAACTGACGCGAATAATGAGCTTTTCGGTACAGACCGAACTGTTGACGCTCTTAACGCTATCCCGAAGGATGCTTCGCAGGAGGAGATACTGGCGGGCGTTCGTGTAGCTGTCGACGCGTTTGTAAAAGAAGCGCCTCAGTTTGACGATTTGACGATGGTCGGATTAAAATACAAAGGTATTGCCTAAACAGAGAGGCTTAGTGTAAAAAATCACACTATTCCAAATTTGTATTGTCCGCTCAGTTTGCCGCAAGCGGCAACGAGCTATGGCTGAAATTTCCATACACGCCTTATCCGCCCACGATAAGGTTGTGTATGATTTTTAATAACTATTTGTGTGCGGGAAGGCTATGAAAATATATGAAAGGATTTTGCGAAAAGAAGTTTACTTCAATGCTTATATCAGGTACATTTACCAAGGCGGTTATGTATTTGATGTTGCTCAGCGACAGCATAATTGCAGGATTCTTTATAGGTAAATCGGGTGTCGCGGGGATTAACACGATTACACCTGTTACCGCTATTGTCACCTTTTTCGGAGATTTAGTCTCGACAGGCGTCGGGATTGTTTTTACGCGCGAGGTCGGCGCAATGAAAAAGCGCCGCGCTGATGAGATTTACGGACAGGGGCTCATAATCAGTATCGGTATCGGACTGCTGTCCGCGCTTTCGATTTTCTTATTCCAAAATGTGTATTTCAGTATGAGCGGCATTACGGGAGATATTCTGGATAAAGCGCTCCAATACTATCGTTTCGTTCCAATTAACGCGTTCTTAACAATTGTTATTTTCTATCTTGAACAGATGGTATACAGTGACGGAGACGAACTGTGTAATAATATATGTTACGGTTTTCAGATTGGCGGAAACATTATTTGCTCTGTCATACTGACCAAATACCTCGGAATGACGGGCATTATACTTGGCTCTGTTATCGGAAACAGTCTCGGTATACTTGCGTGCCTCTGGCACTTTTTCAGAAAGAAAAACACGCTGCACTTTGTATGGCATCTGTCGTTTAAGGACTTTTTGCTGACGTCGAGGTACAGCATCGTAGATTCTTCTGTATATATCTGCTGGGGATTGATGGACTTTGTGATGATAGGATTTGTTTCGCGTCACTACGGCAACCTCGGTTTGGTTACGCTGGCTGTGGTCGTCAGCCTAATAGAGTTCGGTGTTGTTATGGACGGCGTCGGAATGGCAATGCAGCCACTTATAGGTACCTACTTCGGAGAAAAGAATCATAAGCTAATCAAAAGAGTTATGAAATCAGGTATAAAAGCCGCCATAATAGAAGGCGCGGCTGCTACTGTTCTTATCTGGATTTTCGCAAAGCAGTTCTGCGGTCTGTTCGGAGTCACCGACGCCGAAGCGCTGTCATCAGCGATACCTGCCATTCGGATTGTTTCGCTCGGGTTCATATTCTGCAGTACTGTGTCGCTCACAACTTCTTACTATATGCTGATTGACCGTATAGCTATGGCAACCTGTATCGCGTGCTTACAGAACGGTTTATTATACATTCTGCTGCCTATAGCAGGTTCTCTGCTGTTTGGGGAAAATGGTATGTGGGCAGGTTTTATCGCGGCTCCGATTCTGACGCTTATCTGCGCGATGCTCTTTGTATATCTGCGATACGGCAAAGATAATTTTCCGTTTTTGCTGAACAATATGGATTCCGAAATAATCGTAATGGAAAACACCTTGACTCCCGAATCCGCAACTGAACTCTCAAGGCAAGTCGAAAGCAGTTTGACTTCACATAATTACCCGAAAGAAATTGCCAACCGCGCGGCGCTGTTTACAGAAGAGATAGGTCTGACAATTCTCGAAAGCAACAAGCAGTCAAAGAAGCCGATATTAATTGAGCTTTCGCTTTTCTGCGAAGCTGATAATGTTTTTGTCATAGAACGTGATTCAGGAAGATTATTTGACCTGACTGACCCTGACAATCATATAAAGGGCTTGAGCGGATTTACACTCAGCGGTTTAATGGAAGCGCATAGTGAAAAAGCATATCTCGTGACTACAGGTTATAATCGAAATATGATACGTTTTTCGATAGGACAACAGGAGTAATCATAAAATAAGAGGTAACAAAATGAATGTATATGATTTTGACGGAACTATTTTTCCTACGGATTGTTCAATAGATTTTTTTGTCTGGTGTATGAAACGGCACCCTAAGCTGTGTTTTACCTTTGCTCCGAAAGTAGTCAAGAACTTGATTTTGCGTAAGCTGGGTAAAATACCCGAGTATCTGATGCAGCGTGAGTTTTTCTGTTATCTGACGCTGATAGATGATTTTGATGAACAGATTGAGCGTTATTGGGATAAAAACGAGAAGAAGATAGCTCCTTGGTATCTGGCGCAAAAGAAACCTGATGATCTGATTATCAGTGCGTCGCCCGACTGTATCATCGGACCTATCGCTAAGAGGCTCGGCGTGAACTTTATGGCGACAGAATTCAACCGCAAATACGGGGTGTTTCTCCATAATCTGATGTACGCACAGGAAAAGGCGCAGTATATGATCGACCACGGTTTCCCGATGATTGATAACTTCTATTCCGACTCTCTTGCCGACACGCCGATTGCCCTGTGCGCCGAAAAAGCGCATCTGGTAAAGGATAAAGCCCGTACTGTGGTCGACTGGCCTGAGCTGGACGAGGAAACCCTTAGCAAGGTTCATGAGAAAGTCGATACGGGATGGAGCGTTCATCTGAACGAATAAGAGGAAGGCTAATGTATATAATCATCTATGATTTCGGAACAAGCAGTGTAAAAACCTGCCTGTTTCAGATTGATTCAAAAATTAATCTTGTAGCCGAAGCTTCAGCCGAATACGGTCTTTACATATCCGACAACGGAGGCGCTGAACAGGACGCGGACGAATGGTGGGCGGCGTTGTGTTCAACCACGCGTGATTTGTTAAAAAAATCGAATGTCAAGCCCAACGAGATAGAAGGAATGGCGTTCTGCACACAGATGCAGGGAGCGGTTTTTGTTGATAAGAACGGTAAAGCCCTGAGACGCCCGATGAACTACCTTGACCAAAAGGGCTATAAAGAATACAAGGAGTGTATGGGCAGCGGCATAATAAAAGTTTCGGGCTGCAGTCTTTATAAACTGCTGCGTAACCTGCGTGTAAACTACGCGGGCTCAACCAGTGCCAAGGACCCTGTCTGGAAATACAAGTGGGTTGAAAACAACGAACCTGATGTATATAAGAAAATCTATAAATGGCTGGACATCAGCGAGTATCTGGTATCGCTCTGTACAGGCAAAATTGTCAGAACCGCGGACACTGCGTTCGCGACTTTCCTTTATGACACGAGAAAAGGCAAGGAAGGCTGGAACAAAGGTCTTCTAAAGATGTATAAGGTTAATCCCGACCATATGCCGGAGATTATCGATTGCACGGATTTGGTTGGCGGACTTACTGATAAAGCGGCTAAGGAGCTCGGGCTCGTTGAAGGAATTCCCGTTTTCGGCGGAGGAGGAGATACAACCTTCGTCAATATCGGCGCGGGCTGTACAAGAGTGGGAGATACGCATATCTATGTCGGAACATCGGGATGGGTATCTACATTTATGGATCACCAAACCGTCGATATAAACGCTATGATAACAGGCGTTCTGTCCGCCAAGCACGGTTACTACAATTATTACGCGGAACTTGAAACCGCGGGAAAATGCTTTGAATGGGTAATTAATCATCTTGCGCTGGACGAAATCGGAGTATATCAGAACAATTCTACAGTTATTGATAATATCGAAAGCAAATACACAAGCCTCTATGATTACATTTCCGACGAAATTTCCAAGTCTCCCGCGGGAGCAAACGGCATTATCTTTACCCCTTGGCTGCACGGCAACCGCTGTCCGTTTGAGGACTCCAACGCGGGCGGAATGTTCTTTAACATCAAGATTGAAAACGACAAGAGAGATATGCTGCGCGCGGTTTTGGAGGGTATTTGTTATCATTTGCGCTGGTTGCTGGAATGCGAAGAAAAAAAGGTAAAAACGTCTGACACAATCAGATTTGTCGGCGGAGTAGCATTATCATCAGTTACCTGTCAAATGCTGGCGGATATTACAGGGAGAACGATAGAGACAGTCGACAACACCCGTGAAGTAGGCGCGATCGGAACCGCGCTCGTTGTCGCGGCTGGTATCAAAGGCGAAGATGTGCTCGATTTGTCGCAAAAGCTTGTAAAAGTCAATCGTGTATATATTCCGAATCCTGAGAACAAGGTCATATACGAACGAGTTTACAAGGTTTTTAAAAACCTCTATAAATCCAACGCCTCGAATTATAAGAATATTAACGGAGGAGTCAGAAGTTGAGCAAACATAAAGAAGTAACAAGAGGCGTAAAATTTGTTTTGTTCTCCATATCCGCGGGCGTGATTGAATTTGCTTCATTCGCGCTGCTGGAAGCCTTTACGCCTTGGGCATACTGGCCCAAATATTTGATTGCGCTGACGCTGTCAGTGCTTTGGAATTTTACATTAAACAGACATTTTACATTCCGTTCCGCGGGAAACGTACCGATAGCAATGTTGAAGGTTGCCTGCTACTATGCAGTGTTTACACCGCTTTCAACAATTCTTGGAAACTATCTGGCTGAAACTTGCGGATGGAACGCAATTCTCGTGACAATCCTGAATATGGCGATAAATCTGGTTACCGAGTATCTTTATGACAGATATTTTGTATTCAGAAAGACTATTGATACAAATAAAAAAGCGCAAAGCCTTGATAAGAAGCAAAATGATTTGAAATAACATACTTATATAGTTAAAGGGAGTACCGTGGTCGGTACTCCCTTTAAACATATGGTGCGGGCGACTTATGCTTAATCAGTTTAAGATGTTACGTTTCGTTTGTTGCGGCGTGTGCGGAGCTATAGGTTCATCAGCGCTCCTCCCTAAAAACGCTCCACCGAAGCGTTTTTTAACGGTCGGCTTCAAGTCCTGAACCGCATAATAAAATACAAGGGATACCCAAAAGGTATCCCTTGTATTTTGGTGCGAGTGTTCATAACGGACTTATGAAGAATTCAGGTTTTATCGGCAGTCACACACATTTCTCGCTCGCACATTTGTGATTTATTCAATTTCTTCCTATAATATGAATGAAAAATTCAAGTCAAGGAGGAATCTGCAATGAAAAATCCAACGTATCACATTTATTTAATGCCCGATGAGCGGCGCACGGTCATCAACAGCCTGATTGATTTGAGGAATGACCTCATCTCACGGGGTAAATATACCGATGTCATTGACGAGCTGTTAATCAAGCTCACGAAAGCCAAAGTCAAACAAATCAAGATTAAGGAGGTCTGAATTATGGCTACAAAAATTACATACACGCAGCAGGGAGATTATTTGCTGCCCGATTTGAAATCGCCCGAACAACCGAAGGTTGAAATCGGAATTTGGGGTAGGCGGCATTTGAAATATATTGAGCATTACCGCCCAATCCTGTATACAAACTTGCTGACGAGCTGCAAACTCACAGCCTACCTTGCCGATATTGACAAGCAGGCAGAGGATATGTTCTTTCGGTTAGTAAATCAACTTGCAAAGCAAGAAGGCGTTACCGAACAGCTTAAAGCAGATAACCAAATGCAATGGGTCCGAAAGATGAATAATATATATAATCAGGCAACCGAGATTGTCAACAGCGAGTTAATTTTTGCATAATACTTCGGGCGAAGATGATTTGTTTCATCTTCGCCCATAGTCTTTATTGATGATTACTAATCGCATAAATAACAATGTCTGGTTTGTTTTTTGAAATATAATCCTCAATAGGATCAGTATAACTTCTAATATCGATACAATCAAGTTGAGAAAACTGTAATGACAGATATGGAGCAACTACACAGCCATAAGAATCTAACACTAATAATGCTGTTTTCCCTTCGGACATATTATGATTAGTTATTTTTACTAAAGAATGATTTCCTCTCATATATGTGTCGTAGGCGGTATCATCTTTGTTTAGCAAATTATCAGGTGTAATGCTTTCTTCATGAAGCATCGTCTCCTGAAAATCACCAGTCACATCAAATCCTATATCTTTTATATCGACAGTTAGATTAGTATCATATTTTGGTTTTACTATATAGAAGTCATCCACACCATCAAAAAGCGCACCGACTCTTTTTCCCTGAGATCCGAGAAATGCATTAGCATACGTTTTGATATCATAGTTATCTATGTTGAATATTTCGGTATCTAACCCCCAACCGTATGAATCATTTATTTCCTCACAGATATTCTCACTAACCCATACACCAGCTTGAGGTGTCCAATGATGATCCGTCCTAAAGAATAGAGAATACTTATCAATACTGTCGTCAATGATTTTTTCTTCTATATCTAAAACAGAGATGTCTTGTTTTTTTATTTTAGGCTTAATTTCGTTAAAGTTTGAGCTATATACATATGGATAAAACAGGGGCAAAACCTCTGGAGAAGATGAAGTTTTACTTGTTTTGTTTACATACATCAAACGACTTCCTGTTGAATCACAAGTTTTCTTTAACTTTGTCAAA